>CAYNWC010000001.1:0-30337 GCA_964400805.1 uncultured bacterium
GTTTGGCCAAATCCCGCCTCGTCGATTCAGGCCAAGTGAAAATGTATAAAATCATGATAGGAGCATAAGCCCATGGTCAGAATCACCAATTCAGTTGCGGCCCGCCGCAGAAACAAGAAGCTCCTCAAGCGCTGCAGCGGCTTTTACGGAGATCGGAAAAACCACGTCAAGCTCAGCAAAGACGCCCTCATGTCGGCCCTTGCGTTTAACTACAAGCACCGCAAGCTCCGCAAGCGCGACTTCCGCAGCCTTTGGATCACCCGTATTGGCGTTGCTGCCAAGATGAATGGCCTCTCTTACAGCAGGCTCATCGACGGTCTCAAGCGCAGCGGTTGCGACATCAATCGCAAAGTGCTCGCTGATCTCGCTACCCGCGATCCCAGTGCCTTCACGGCCATTGTAGGAACAGCAAAGCAAGGTCTTGCTGCATAACCGAGACATTGCATGGCCTCCTTACCCGATCAAATCGGCGATCTTCGCTCCCATTTTCTGAGCGAGCTCAAGGAGGCCTCCCATTCCAAAGATCTCGAACACCTCCGCACCAAGTATCTCGGCAAAAAGGGCCCTCTCCAGTCCCTCATGCAAGAGCTCAAAAACTGTGACCCCGTCCAGCGTCCTCAGTTCGGCAAGCTCATCAACGACCTCAAAGAAGAGCTCACTCTCCACTGCGATCACACCCTTGCCCGACTCAAGCAAGCCGAGCTCAACGACCGCCTCAAGCAAGAGTGGATTGACGCCACCCTTCCTGGCCGCCCGCGCCCCCACGGCCACCTCCATCCCATCCATCAGATGCTCTATCAGATCATCGACATCCTCACTCAAATGGGTTTTTCCGTCCAACTCGGTCCCGACATCGAAAGCGACTACAACAACTTTGAAGGGCTCAACTTTGCTCCCGACCATCCCGCCCGCGACATGCAAGACACCTTCTACCTCTCTCCCGGCGCCTCTCTCCTCCGCACCCACACTACCACCGTCCAAGTCCGCGCCATGGCTCAACACTCTCCCCCCCTTCGCGTCATTGCTCCCGGCCGCGCTTTCCGCAACGAAGACATCTCTGCCCGCTCCCACGTCTTTTTCCACCAACTCGACGGCTTTTACATCGACGAGAACGTCGCCTTTGCCGACCTTCTCTCCATGATGGAGCAATTCATGGCCAAGCTCTTTGGTCCCCACACCAAAACCCGCTTCCGTCCCTCGTACTTTCCCTTCGTTGAGCCCGGCGTTGAAGTCGACGTTAGTTGTACCGCCTGCAAAGGCGCCGGATGCCGTCTCTGCAAACATACCGGTTGGCTTGAGATCCTTGGCGCTGGCATGATCCATCCCAACGTCCTCAAGAAAGCCAACATTGACCCGGACCGTTATTCTGGTTACGCCTGGGGGATGGGCATTGAGCGGCCCCTTCTTCTTCGCGCTGGTATTCCCGACATTCGTCTACTCACGCAAAACGACCTTCGTTTTCTTGCGCAATTTTCTTGAACGAAAGGCACTTCAGTATATAGAATATAAACCTTTATCTTTGGAAGAGTGGCAGAGCGGCCGATTGCACCTGTCTTGAAAACAGGAGGCCCCTTCGGGGTCCGTGGGTTCGAATCCTACCTCTTCCGAGATTTTTCGGAGAAAAAATTCGGAAGAAAGGGAAGCCACTTGAGTGGCTTTCCGTGGCAGGATTCGAATTTTTTTCGGTTGAACCCGAAAAAAATCGCCGGCCCGGTAGCAAGGGCCGTTTCGGCTCTGCGCGAGGGCATCCTACCTCTTCCGAATTTTGAACTCTCTTTGGAGGCGCTATGTCAATACATGCTGGTATTTGTAAATTTTATAGAACTTGTGCGGATCAAACAATAACAGTAGAAGCTATCCCTAACAAAGTTACTACAGAGATTTCATCCATCCCCAGGTGGGGCTTTCCTGTTTGCGCAGTTATTGCCACCGCCTTGCTTGTAAAACGAATTGCTATCTCTGTCTTTTTCTTGGCCGCCTCTATTGTAACCTTTGGCCTTCATGAAGGAATGAAAACCTCTTTATCGAACAATGTGAGAGGGAGCCTCGTCTATGTAGGAGTCATTTCTTCAGGATTAATGGGCTTGTTCTTTCCCCAAACGATCAATGAAAGAGTCCTTCGACTTCCTTATAGCGTAAGCGTTTTTTTAAGCGCAAAAGCATAGTCCTTATTTTGCGCAAACGGTTCATCGCGCAATATCATATTGCGCGAACTGGTTCCATATTGCGCGATCAGAATCAAAATATTAAATCACAATAAGTTAGCACTTTTTGAAGAATGGGATCTCAGGAGACGCTGCCACCGAGCGACCTGAATCGCGCCATATTTAACGCCTTTTGAAGAACTGGATCTCTCGCTCGTGCTTGACGGCAGCGGCGCGGGAGGCGAAGGTGCCGAGGTTGCGCCGTTTGCCGGTTTTGGGGTTGATCTTGCGAGAGTAGAGGCGATATTCGCCGGAGGGGAGTTTTCTAATCATTGTTTTCCGAGTTTAATGTTTTCCCGCGCAGCGATGTAGAGATCGGGGCGGATGAGATAGGTGGAGGGCTGTTGGATGCCGTAGATGGCGTTGGCGGCAGTGTTGTTTCGGATGAGAAGGGGGATGGCGTCGATGGGAGAAGGGGGCAGGGAGTCTGCGAAGCAGAGGAGATGGTAGCGGGTCGAGCGGCGGAGGAGAGTGTAGAGGTCGGTTTTTTGGCCGTGGAGGAAGAGGGGAGTGTTGGGGGCGCGGGTTCCCGCTGGAGGGCCGCCGTTGAAGGAGCCGGAGTTGCGGACGATGGCGCTGGGGGGGTAGTGAATGGAGAGTTGGGCGATGGCACGGGTGAGGGAGACTTTGCAGAAGGGGACGAGGTGCTCGATCCCCCAATTGCGGGGCGCTTGCGCGAGGGGATTTTGCCAGCTGGCAACCCAGGTGGCAAAGCGGGTGGTGCGGAGAAGGTTCTTGGCCCAGGCGTGTCTTTCGAGAGTGTAGGTGGGGAGGAGATGGGGATATTTGAGTTTCCAGATGAGGTTGAAGGCGTCTTGGAAGCCAGAGTTCATCCCTTGTCCCCCAGCAGGGCTGTGAATGTGGGCGGCATCGCCCGCGAGAAAGACTCTTCCCTTTTGATAGCTTTTGACAAGGCGACTGTGAATGTGAAAGTGGGCCATCCAACGGCTGTTTGAAAGGTGGGCTTGGGGATCGGCATAGCGGCGAACTCTCTCTTCTGCTTGCGCAAGTGTTGGCTCTTGTGCGGAGGGAAAGACGAGTCGATAACGGTTGGCGCCAGGCATTGGAATGGCAGCGAGGATCCCTTCTGGAGTGAGAAAGAGGAAGAGCTCATCATGGGGATACTTCCAGGAAATCTCTACGTCAGCGAGGGAAAAGGCGGAGGGAAAGGCGGTGCCGGAAAAGGGGATGTTGAGTGTTTTTCTCACAGCGCTATGGGCGCCATCGCAGCCTGTGAGATAGGAGGCGGTGACGTGTTCTTTTTGTCCGGTTTTTTGATGGAGAAGGGTGGCTGTGACGGTCTCTGCATTTTGCTGCAGATCGAGGAATTCTACGTCTCTTTCGATGGAGATGCCAAAGGAGGAGAGATAGTCGGTCAGAATGCGCTCGGTGTGACTCTGCTCTAGGCTGAGAATGAAGGGAAAGGGAGAATCGAGCCCTTCGAAAGAGAGGCGCGCGAGGGGTCTGAAGTGGGAGATAGGGTTGGCAGCATGGACTTTGAGCCCTTGAGAGAGAAAGGGGTCGATGATTCCCAAATGACTCAAGATTTCTAAGGTGCGGGGCTGGATGGCGAGAGCTTTGGACTGGAGGGAGGGAGAAGGGGCTTTATCGATGATGCGGCAAGAAAGCCCATGGCGGGCCGCCTCAGCCGCCATAAATAATCCAGTAGGGCCTGCTCCAATGACGAGTAGATCCATGGATCACCTGAGAAACAAATGAGTGAGTAAGTAGGCGCCGGCTCCGATGCTCGCTGCGCCTGGCAGCGTCAAAACCCAGGCAATCACTAATTTACCGGGAGTTTTCCAACTGACTGCAGAGAGGCCCTTGGCTGTCCCGACGCCGACGACGCTGCCGGCGATCATGTGGGTAGAGCTGATGGGCATGCCCAGAAAGCTGGCTGTGAGGATGACGACAGAGGCGGAGGCCTCGGCGGCAAAGCCTTGGATCGGCTCGAGACGGGTGATGGAAAAGCCGAGGGTTTTAATAATGCGGAAGCCGCCGGTGGCGGTGCCAAGACCCATCATGAGCGCGCAGGCCATAATGACCCAAAAGGGGATGGTGGTGTTGGTGAGGTAGCCGCCGGCAAAGAGGCCGAGAGTGATAATCCCCATACTTTTTTGCGCATCGTTAAGTCCATGGGCCAGAGCGACAAAGCAGGCAGAGCCGATCTGCAGGTGGCGGAAGAATGTGTGGTTGTGGGTTTGCAGGAAGCGATAGAGTCCCTTCATGACGAGAAAGGCGAGGAGAAAGCCAAGAAGGGGTGTGACGATCATCGGGATGATCACCTTGCCGAGAAGGCCGCTCCAGATAATGGTCTCGGTCCCTTGATGGATCCAGGCCGCTCCAATGAGCCCGCCGATGAGGGCGTAGGAAGAGCTGCTGGGAATGCCGAAGTACCAGGTGATGAGATTCCAGGCAATAGCGCCGATGACGGCTGCAAGAACGACGATTTGATTGGCGTCTTGGACCTCGACAAGACCGGTCGCAATGGTTTGCGCAACGCCGCTGATTTGGGTGGCGCCGATGAAATTGAGGACGCCCGCCATCACAATGGCAGAGAAGGGAGCAAGAGCACGGGTGGCAATGACGGTGGAAACGACGTTGGCCGCATCGTGAAAGCCATTCGTATAGTCGAAAATGAGTCCCAAGATGACGATCAGGATAATGAGCCATTCCATATGTGAAGGAATAGCGGAAAATGAGTTTTTTTGATACGCTGATCATTTTTTGGAGGAATTTATGATCAAATTCATGGCCTTTTTAATGGCCGTCGTGTTTCCCATATTTACGATTACAGCTGAGGAGAGTCAACCCGTGAAAAATCCCATTGTCGTTTTTGAAACCAATCTTGGTTCTTTTGAAATCACCTTAAAGCCCGATGTGGCGCCGAAGGCCTGCGAAAATTTTGTGGGGCTGGTCGAAAAGAAGTACTACGATGGAGTGGTCTTCCATCGGGTGATCAAAAACTTCATGATCCAAGGGGGAGATCCGACGGGAACAGGAGCCGGCGGAGAGTCGATCTGGGGCAAGGCGTTTGCCGATGAGTGCAAAACAACGGTGAAGTTCGATAAACCAGGTCTTTTGGCGATGGCCAACCGGGGTCCTGCAACGAATGGAAGCCAATTCTTCATCACAACGGTTAAGACAGAGTGGCTGAATATGAAGCACACGATCTTTGGCGAGGTAACGACTGGCTATGAGATCGTGAAAAAGATCGAAACCACTCCAGTGGGTGGCGGCGATCGCCCGGTTCAACCGGTCAAGATCATCAAGGCCTATGTGAAATCATAGAAACTTACACGCTAAAAATTGTTTGG
The DNA here is from genome assembly GCA_964400805.1 of uncultured bacterium. GTDB lineage: Bacteria > Chlamydiota > Chlamydiia > Chlamydiales > SM23-39 > REEB52. Next base: position 5,522 of record CAYNWC010000001.1, read on the forward strand.
CGTGATAGAGTTTTTTTTGAACCTTATAGATAAAGGAGTAATGCATGGAGTACGCACCTGTAGATTGGCTCACTGTTATAGTGGCCGCCGTCTTAAATATGATCATCGGTTTTTTTTGGTATTCGAAATGGCTCTTTGGCCCCACTTGGCTCCACTTGCAAAAGATGAAGAGCGAAGAGGCCAAACCGGAGAAAAGCAGCATCCTCTATGGAGCGCTCGTCTCTCTGATCATCGCCTATTTTCTGGCCCGTTTTGAGGCGGAGTTGAATATCACGACAGTCACCGACGGGATGTTCCTCGGCTTCTGTCTCTGGTTGGGATTCGTCGCCACGACTCAGATCTCCTCTGTCATTTGGGGCAAAAGGCCCTTTAAGCTCTTTGTCCTCGATACGGGCTGCAAACTCCTTTCCTTCCTCGTAATGAGCGGAGTGATCGGCGCTTGACAGAAGATCGGTCCCCCTTTAGATAGAGAGTGAGAACAGAAAAGAGAGAGATATGCCTATTTCTAAAACGAAGCCGAAGAAACTGCTCCTTCTCACCTCGAGCGGCGGAGGGGGGCTTCTCCAAGCGGCCAACGCCAAAGAACAAGAGGCATTGGCCAAAAATCCCGACCTAGAAATCATCCGGATCGATGTACTCAAAGAATGGGCTCCTTTCAGCCGCTTCTGCATCCATTTTTGGAATAGCGCCCAGCAGAGCGGAAAAATCTGGATGCAAATGATCGCGGTGAGATACCAGTTTCTTTGGGATATTGTTTTGTTTCCCATTATTTTTGCTCGCTCTCTTTCTATTTATCTGAAGGAAGAGATCGATCAGATCATCGATACGCAATGTCTGGGCACTGCGGGTATCGTCAAGGCGGTTCGGGTTTATAATTGGTTGCGCGGGAAAAACTTACGGATCGAACTGATCCTTGTCGATCTCCCTACCAAGGAGGCGAACCACTTCTTTCGCCCCATCCGCAATCTCTCGAAAAGGAACCGTCAATTGCTCCAAGTGACGGCGATCGCCCCTCTCTTAGATGAGGGAGAAACGGGGGAGCAATTTTGGCAAAAGACCTGCCGTCTTTCGGAAACAGAGATCTGCTATGAAGAGGCCTATATCAGACAGGCCTTCCACAAATACAAGCGGAAGAGCCGCCCCTCAGAGCCGTTCCACATTCGGTTGCGCTATAAAAATAGGGAAGAGCTCGCTCTGATGCAGAGCGCTTTTCAAAAAGGGCCTATTTCCGCTTGCGCGAGCGTTGATGAAGTGGACTTCCGGATCGCCCCCGAAGACCGGATGGCGACGATTTTACTCGGCTCACAGCCCGCGGCAGAAGCCTCGCTCAACTATATGAAAACGTGGTCCGCCATGGCAAAGGAATACCCGGAGATCACCACGCATCTCTTTGTTTTTTGCGGGGATCACAAAGAAGGGGAGCAGTCCCTCTTTAAGAGAATGGCCGACGCGGTGAGCGAAATCAAAGATTTCCCCAAGAATGTATCGATCATCCCCTTTTCCTTCCAAAACGAACATGTGATAGCGCCGCTGTTTTTCCGCAGCGACGTCACCTGCACCCGTTCGGGCGGGCAGACGGCGATGGAGCTCATGTCGGTGAGCACCGGAGAGATCTGGATCCATTCAGAGGCGAAAAAAGGGCAAGACATTCTCGAGGGAATTCCCGGATGGGAAGCGGCGAGCGCCCTTTATATGCAAAAACTGCATAAGGCGAAAATTGTAACGCCGGAGACGTTCACTCCTCTCGCGCGGCATTTGTATCAAACAAGTAATTCACAAGCCCAATCCAATCGCGCGCTTGAATCAACGGCTTAATGGGCCCGGGCGATTTTCCCATTTCCGCTGCGAAATCGGGGATGTAGCGATAGAGTTTAGTTCCTTCTCGCTCCATCCCTTTTCGGATCCCCTTAAGGATCTCTCCGATCTTAAACGAACTGCCTCCATTGAAAATAGTCCTCACGTGCTCTTTGGGGGCGGCTGCGAGAAAGGCAAATGGGTGGATCCCGTCGATTTGATCTCCCAATTGGATTAGCCTCCAGGCGGGGCCATCTTTATTGAAGGGATTTAAGAAAGAGCGACCCAATTCGAGATACCCTTTTTCAGCAATTGTTTTAAAGATCTCCTGCACCTTTTCTTTTTCTTTTTTTTCCTCAGAGCAGCGGGGAAAACGGGGATTTTCCTCTACCGGCGCTTCACCCATTTGCGGCAGCCCAGGCTGAGGGACGGCGATGAAGAAAGAGCGTCTCTTTCTAAAGATAGCAGGACCTACTGCAACGATTGCAAAAAGGGCGTTGATTTCCAACGCAAGCCACCCGATCCGTTCCCAAGCGGGTTCTTCCGATTCTCCGGCGGCCGCGCTCTGAGAGCCAATGGCATCGATTGCCATTAGAGGGCGCTGTGGTGAATGAGGTGATGGACGAGACCTTCCCAATTGCGCGTGTCGAAAAAGCCCTGAATCGACTCATGCGGAACCTGGATCTCATCGGCAAATTCTTTGATATATTGATGCAATTTCCCTTTTTCGGCTTCTCGCGTTAACGAAGGGCAGAGGCCATCTAAAAAGTGATTCCATTTAAAGTAGTCTGCCCAAACGGCCGGCATACACATTTTCAAATGAGGGTCACAGAAGATGGTGCTGAGGAATTTGAGCGGATGGACGTGTTGGATCTCTCCCCCGATTTCTTTGAGGTGGCCCTGCTTAAAGAGAGCGAGGTGGACTTTCCCGTTTTCAGCGACAGTGGTAATGATTTCATAGATGATCTTTCGATCGTCCTCATTGCAGGCGAGTTCCGCGTAGGTCAATTCGACCGGTTTGGCCGGCGGTTTCTTAATGATCGAGGCAGATGCAGAGAGGGTCAAACAGAGAACGAGAATCAGAAAACGGACCATATGTACACTCCATAAATAAGGACGTCTATTATACCTTTCGTCAAGTTTTTATTCCCAGAAAGTTTTTTGCCCCTTATCCTCTTCTCTATGAGACGGATTCTCTTCTTCCTTTTCTTTGTCAGCGCGATGCTCTCTTTGCCCGCTTTGGCCAAGCGAGCGACCTATGGCTTTCGGGTGGCGAAAATCCAATTCGATTTCCCCGCAGATCCTCAATGGGATACGCCGCTGTTCCCAGAAATTTCTGCGATTTTAAAACAGCCCTTTCGCTTTCTCGGAAAAGGGGCGCAGAGCTACGTATTTGAAAGCGCAGATCAACGCTATGTGATCAAACTGTTTCGCTCCTCCTCCCAAGAGAAGGTCGCGGACCTCTTTGCGGCTTGCAAGCTCGCCTTTGACCATCTTCGGGAGGAGACGGGTCTTGTCTATATCCACCTCAACCCCACCTCCCTCCAGCTTCCAACCCTCTTCTGTCGCGATGCGATTGGTCGCTCCTACCGCCTTCCTCTAGACCCCCTCCGGTTCGCCGTGCAAAAAAAGGCGACGCCTTTTCAGAGCACGCTGGTAAAAGCGCGCCAAAAACCCCGGCAAATGGAGGCGCGGATCGATGCGTTTCTCTCGCTTTTGCGCGCGCGCGCTGCCAAGGGGATTTACAATCGCGATCCTAACCTGAACCGGAACTTTGGTTTTCTGGAAGAGGGGGCCATTGAGTTCGATTTTGGCCAATTTCGCTACGACCCTTCTTTGAACCAGAAAGAAGAGATCTCCCGCTTTGCTAAACGTCTGCGCCGTTGGCTGGCCAAGCATGATCCCGAATGGGTCGCTTACCTCGATGAACGTCTATGAAGAAAGGTTTTTTCATCCTCTCCATCGCCCTTGGCCTCTCTGCGATCGCCCATCTTCGTACCGATGGCTTTGCCCTCCACCGCATCCAAGCGCCTCTTCCCAACGCGTCGCTCGCCCCCCTGCCTCCTTCTGCCGAACAGGCCCTCTCGCAACCCTTCCACTATTTGGGAAAAGGGAGGCAATGCTTTGTCTTCGAAAGCGCTGACGGACAATACGTTCTGAAATTCTTCAACCAATCCTATCTACAAATGCCTTGGTACTCTTTTCTAATCAAAGAGAAGGAGCAAACCAAACGGGCCCGCCGCCGCCATTTTTATGAACACAGCTATGAAATTGCCTTTCGGAAGCTCGGCGAGGAGATCGTCTACCTGCATCTCGGCCCTTCGGATCGCCCTCTGCCTCTTCTGTCCCTCACCGATCGTTGAGGATGGGAGTTCGCTGTCTATTTGAACGCCTTGCCCTTTGTTCTACAGAGAAAAGGGATTCCGATCTACACGGTCCTTCAGGAGGTCTATGAGCGAGAAGGGCTAGATGGCCTATGCCGCGAGATCGACGCCTTTGTGGCTGCCGTCTCTCTTCGGATTGGCAAAGGAATCGCCGATGGGGATCACGATGTGGAACACAATTGGGGATATGTAGAGGGGAGGCTTTTCCATCTCGATCCGGGCCGTCTTTACTATGACGAGCGGCTCCAGGACCCTGCCCGCCTTCAGGTTGAATGGGAAGGAGCCACCCGCAACTTCCGCAAGTGGCTCCAATGTCATTATCCTGACGCTAGAAATCGAGCGCGGCTTTGACCGTTAACCCCTGCAAATATAAGTTCGGGGCGGAGGTGCCGATTCCCACGTCGGTGACGTCTGCTAAACTTCGCATCATGTTCTGATTCCAAAATACTTGGAAATCATAGGTGGCGAGAACATCGAAGTGGTATTTGCGGCTATTGAAATAGTTGCCCCAGCCAAGGCCCAGATTTATCTCATTTACAGCTCTTAAACAATTGAGATCGGTGAATTGGGTAGAAACAGGAGCGCTTGTCGTGGTGGTTTTGCTGAGATTGCTGCTGACCTTGGTATATTGGGTAAAGAGAAGAGACGCAGCCATATCGCCCTCCGCTCTAAATCCCCAACGGAGATGCCATTTTGTATTAAAGCCCGCGCGAGGACCGACGGCCCACGAGTGAGATTTGGCATTATATGTCGAGAGAAGCCCAGCGGCGCCACCTCCTGACATATTCACCGTTACGCCAGAGATATCCAGGTTTTGCCGGATCCACTGTCCCCGTATTCCTCCAAAAGGAGCGACGATGAGATGGGTTCCTTGATAGTAAGGACGGCTGACTCCTACATCGGCCAAGTCCATATTGACGCGCCACTTCGAAGAGACCGAAGAGAGGGCTACTGAACCCGCGGTGCCATTATTGTTAGATACTACATACCAGGCGTCCATGAACCAAACAGGAGTCCCTCGGCTATCTGCAGGAGGAGCGCTGTTCGTTGTGGTTGTCGATCGGAACCACGCATATTCAGCGAATCCAATCCAGCCGTCGCGCCGAAGATCCATTCCTAGACCGATTTTAAATCCCGGCTTATATTGGTTGTCTTGAAAAAGAAAGGTGCCGCCAACGGGCGAGAAGAGGACATTGCTAGAAGAGACTGCTGTACTTTCTGCTAAATCCATCCCATCTTGCAAAGCTTCCCAATAGGTAAAGCTAGCGTCGATCCAATAGTCCCAGGCGCAATTCAATTCGTACTGAGCAGGTTCATTGTAAGCCGAGGGAAAGCAGCAATTTCTATTTGGGTAGCCTCTCTCAAAGCAGACAGGAGGGCAAGGTTTTGTACATTCGTTTGGCGCGCAGTTATTGGCGTCCAATAGCAGCGGCAATAGCAACAGACTCAGGCTAGTGGCAACTCTAGAAGAAAAGTTCATTTTTATTTCCTTTTGTAAGATTAGAAATCGAGCGCGGCTTTGATCGTTAAACCTTGCAAGTATAAATTCGGCACGGATCCTTCGGTGCGAACAGAAAGATCGTTTGCTACGGCTCTCATCATATTTTGGTTCCAAAATATTTGGAAATCATAGGTGGCGAGAAAATCGATGTGGTATTTGCGGCAATTCGAGTAGCTGCCCCAGCCAATTCCTAGATTCATTTCATTGACGGCTCTTAAGCAATTGAGATCGGGAAATCGGCCAGAAACAGGGATGCTCGTGGTGGTTGTTGCGCTCAGATGGCTGCTTGCCTGTGTATATTGGGTAAAGAGAAGGGAGGCAGCCAAAGCGCCTTCGGCTCTAAATCCCCAGCGGACATGCCATTTTGTATTAAAGCCTGCGCGAGGACCTACCGCCCACGAATGGGACTTGATGTTACATGTAGCGAAGAGATCTGCTGTTCCGCTGATTCCTTCATCGGCGGTGATGCCAGAGATATCCAAACTTTGCCGGATCCATTGTCCTCTGACTCCGCCAAAAGGGGCCACGATGAGGTGAGTTCCTTGATAGCAGGGGCGGCTTACCCCTACATCGGCCAAGTCCATATTGAGTTGCCACTTCGAGGAGAGTGAGGAGAGAGCTGTTGAACCGGCAGGCACAGTGCCATCGCCAGATAACACATACCAGCTGTTCACGCTCCAAACGGCAGCTCCCCGACTGTCTGCAGGAGGGGTCCGATGGGTGCTGGTCACTGACCGGAACCACGTATATTCACCGAATCCAATCCAACCATCGCGCCGGAAATCAACCCCCAGACCCACTTTGAATCCAGGTTTATACTCTGTATCTTGAAAGAGGTAGTTGCCTCCATCGGGCGAAAAGAGGATGGAAGTGGAAGGGGATAGGGCTGTGTTCACCGCCAAATCCATTCCCTCCTGGAGGGCTTCCCAATAGGTGAAGCTCGCATCGATCCAATAGTCCCAGGCGCAACCCACTTCATACTGAGCGGGTTCATTATAAGCGGCGGGAAAACAACATTTTGTATTTGGGTAGCCCCGTTCAAAACAAACTGGAGGAGCCTGACATTCTTTCGGACAATTATTTTGTGCGGTCAATACCAGTGGCAATAGCAGAAGGCCTGTAGCAGCGAATTTCGCAGTGATGTTCATCGGAGTTTCCTCAATAAAGTGGACTCTACTTTGTCAAAAAACATTTTTTATTTCCAGAAATTCTTGAGACACTGCTAACGTCTAAAATATGTTCCATCGAGTCCGACACTACTTCACAGAGGCGCTTTGGAATTTTCCTTTAGGCCGAGAAAAGGGGTGGCGCCGGTTCGGCTTGAAATGGCTCCGCGTCGCCTACTTAGCAGGTCGAGGATTTGACCAAGATTATTGCAGCTTGAGTGCTTCCTCTCTCACCTATTATACCTTGATGTCCATTGTGCCTGTGCTCGCCATGGCGTTGGCCATTGCGAGGGGATTTGGCTACAGCGAACTGCTCAGACAAGAGCTCTTCAACCGGTTTCAAGATCAGAACGAGGCGCTCACACAGATTTTTCAATACGCAGACAACTTTCTCGATCAAGCCAAGAGTGGGATCATCGCCGGTTTCGGCTTTGCGCTCCTCTTCTTGACGGTGATTTTGCTGCTCCGCAATTTGGAGGGCATTCTCAATGGGATCTGGGGTGTCAAGAAGCTGCGCTCGTGGCGGCGCGTTCTCACCGACTATTTTGCAGTGGTGCTCATCGCGCCGGTGATCTTTGTCATCGCCAGTAGCGTTTCGGTATTCGTCGTCGATATACTGGAGAAAGGGATCCGGCTCCTCCCGGCCTCTCTATGGGCGATCTCCTGGCTTCTCTTTCTCGTCCACTTAGTCCCTTATTGCCTTTTCGCCCTCTTCTTCACGTTCCTCTATCTCTTCATGCCCAATACAAAAGTACACTTTGCCTCTGCCCTTCTCGGCGGTGTGATCGCAGGGTGTTTGTATACGGCGGTTCAGTGGGGCTATATCTATTTCCAAGTCGGTGTGAGCCGCTATGGAGCGGTCTATGGCAGTATGGCGGCTCTCCCTCTCTTTCTGGTTTGGCTGCAGCTCAGTTGGTTCATCGTTCTCTTTGGAGCGGAGGTCAGCTGCGCCCATCAGACGATGGACGAGCATGAATTTGAAGTGAAAGCGGGACGTATCAGCTACAGTTTCAAGCGCCTCCTAACCCTCTGGATCCTCCATTTGGCTCTCAAGGGATTTTTAACCCGCGAACGGCTCGTCAAGCACTATCAGGTCCCCTCCGTCCTTGCCACGCCCATCTTGCAAGAACTCGTCGCCTGCCACCTTCTCCACGAGACGCGCGGCGGCTATGTCGCTGGCCATCACGTACAAAACTTGAAAATTTCTGAAGTAATCGCCATTCTGGAAGAAAGAGGGGAGAATGCGTTTCCCTTCATTGAGGCCAGATCGCTGGCCCCTTTTGAGAGGGCCCTAAGGGCATTTTGTAAAATGATTGAATCTTCACCCGAAAACATTCAGTTGAGCGATACTATGACCGCTCAAAAAGGGTGAAAAATGCCAAGGAGGCGCCTTGAATTTGAGCCAGGCGTAGCCGGCGCCGAGGAAGCTAAACTTAAAAAGTTTAGCGACGCAGGCGGGTCTCAAATTCAGTGGCTGTCCGACGCTGGCAGATTCACACTTTTTGAGTGGGAGTAGTATCACATGTATCCAATTCGCTTTGAGCCGATTTATCAAGATTATGTCTGGGGCGGCGACCGGATCGCCCTGCAGTTTAAGCGCCAGGTGCATCAGCCCCGCGTAGCGGAGAGCTGGGAGCTTTCCGATCGGGACGATGGGATGAGCGTCGTCATGAATGGCGCCTATAAAGGGAAGACGATCCATCAGCTCGTTCAAGAATTAGGAGAGAACCTCCTTGGACACGGCCAGAAATACAGCCGATTTCCCCTCCTCTTTAAAATCATCGATGCCAAGGAAAACCTCAGCATTCAAGTCCACCCCGATGAAGAGACAGCCCCTGCCCTTCAAGGGGAGCCCAAAACGGAAATGTGGGTGATTCTCGAAGGAGGTACCGTCTATGCCGGCCTCAAAAAGGGGGTGACCGAACCGGAACTTCTCGAGGCGATCAAGCAGAATCGGGCGGAAGAGCTCCTCGAAAAAGTGGACCTGCGCAAAGGCGATGCGGTCTACATTCCCGGCGGCCGCGTCCACGCCGTTTGCGGAGGGAGCCTCCTCTATGAAGTGCAGCAAAACTCCAACACCACCTACCGCCTCTACGATTGGGGCCGAACTGGCAGAGCGCTCCATCTCAAAGAGGGGATGGCCGCGATCCATTGGAACGATCGGGCGCAGGCCAAAGTCACCCCGCGCCACCTCAGCAGCGACCTGCACCACCAGCTCGTCACTCTCGTCACCGCTCCCTTCTTCGTCGTCGACCGGATCGACGTCTTCAAAAAGCTCCACATCGCCGTCATTCCAAAGACCTTTCAGGTCTTCTTCTGCATGGAAGGAGGGGAGGGGCAGATCATCGTGGATGGGGAGAAAGAGCCCTTTGAGCCAGGGATGACCTACCTCATACCCGCTGCGGCTAAATCGATAGAGATCGAAGGAAAATGCCAAACGCTGCGCGTGAGGTTGCCTTAGCTTACTTCCCCAATTTAGCCAATGCCTGCTTGGCCAAAGCAAGGCCGCTCAATTCACTGATCTGATCGCCGAGAGCGCTCACCTCGATCCGACAAGCCCGCACATTCTCCTTCCAGGCAAAATGGGGCAGTTGCTTTTTCAATGGATCGAGCAATAGGGCCCCGCTGTGAATGGCGATCGTCCCCAAAATCACCACCTCTGGATTGAAGTTCATCAACACCACGCCAATCCCTTGGGCCAATCGGAGGATGAACTCGTCCCAAACCTTCAGGGCATACGGATCCTTCTTGCGCACGGCTCGAATCAGACAGCCCGCATCGATCTGGTCCATCTTCCCCTTCGCCTCCTCGAGGATCGCCGTTGTAATCCCATCTCGCTGAATCTCTTCGCGCATCTTTTTGGCCAGCGCAGCGCCTCCGCAATAAGTCTCAAAGCACCCTCTTTGCCCACAGGGGCACTGAGGGCCATGAATATCGAGGACAAAGTGCCCCACCTCTGCAGCCGTATCCGATACGCCCTGCAGCAGCTCTCCATTCACAATCGCTCCGCCTCCCATCCCCGTGCTGCAGGTCAAGTAGATCAGATTTGGCGTTCCCTTCGACGCGCCAAACAGATACTCGGCTACTCCCGCCGCATTCGCGTCGTTATTCATCATTACGTGTTTGTGGAAATGGCTCTTAAAGAACTCGACCAGAGGGGCATTTTCCCAGCCCGGCAGATTGGGCGGGTTGAGCATCTTTCCCTCTTTCGTGGAGATCGGCCCCGGCGAGGAAATGCCGATCGCCCCCACTTGCTTCAGGTCCACCTTCTGCTCGGCGAGCACCTCGTGAATTAAGTCAGCGGTGGCCTTCAGGCCATTTTTCCACCCTTTCAAAGGCTGTGTGGCGATCCGCTTCGAAGCGAAAATCTTTCCCTCATGATTGCCCAAGCAGGCGCAGATCTTCGTCCCGCCAATATCCACTCCGATCAGATGCATGGTGATTTTCCCCCTCATTGCCATTTAACACGTTTTCTATTTTATCATTCTCATCATTTTATCCTTCTTATCATTGATTTGTTGGGATGCACACGCGCGAGGCCTCCAGCCAAGGTTAATGATGGAAATGATAAAATGATGAGAATGATAAGAGAGAAAGTAGTATGAAAATAGGTTGTCTTCTATATATTAGAGACTACCCTTGCTGATATGATGATCCGGATTCCTTTGACGAGTTTTTTGTTTTTCTCTGTGGGGACTTTCTTGGCAGTCAGCTCTACGCTGCTGATCGGGGCTGTAATCCTCTGTTATCTAGGCGGGATCCAATTGCTCAATGCGCTCGCGCCACACTTTCCCCCGCGCCTCGCCCGGATCATCCGCTGGACCCATGCGATGACCTTTGAGTGCTTTGCCTTTTTAGGGGTGCTGCTGCTGCGCCTTGTCCCGCAGAGGAAGAGCAGGCCCTCGGGCAAAGGACAACCCATTCTCCTCGTCCATGGCTACGTCAATAGCGGCTCCGTGTGGACGTTGCAGAAAAAAAAGCTGGAAGCCCTGGGACTGGGTCCCATTTATACCATCAACCTGGGCCACCCTTTTCGCTCCATTCGCACCTATGCGGAAAAAATCCAGGCAGAAGCGAAGATGATCGCGGAAGAGACGGGTCGTAAAGATCTCATCCTCATCGGCCACTCGATGGGGGGCGTAGTCAGTTGCTGGTACGCGACGCAACTGGCGCCTCCAGGCACAGTAACCGATGTGATCACCATCGCCTCCCCATTGGGAGGAACTCCCGTAGCCCGGATCGGTTGGGGCGTCAATGCCCGCGAAATGGAATGCAATTCGCCGCTGTTGCAGGAACTCAAGACGGCAATGAGCCAAAAGAAGGGGATCCGCTTCCACCACATCGCGACCCAGAGCGATCAACTGGTGGTTCCAGGCGCCTCTGCAGCCCTCACAGACAATCTCCACTTCATCTTTGAAGATATCGGCCATGCGAGCCTTCTCTACTCGAACCGGGTAGCCAAACAGATCGCCGAGTGGCTCAGTAAATAGTCGCGTTGTCGCCGGTGATGGAGATCTGGAGCCAGAGGTCGCGTCCATCGACTTGGACCTCCTCTTCATGCGTCGTTGTACGCGGCCACCATTGTTTGGAAATACGGACTTTCCAGCGCAACTTATAGGTGCCGGGCTTGCTCTGAAAGCTCGCTTGCCCCCGAAAGCCCTGGATGTCGCGTGGCTTCAGAGGAATGGGTCTTTGATCATATTCAACGGATTCAATAGTGACGCCTTTGGGATTGGGATCGTCATGGACAGAGATCTGGACCCGGACGAGCTCCTGCGCGGAACGACTCTTGTCGCTGTGAGGCCCTAGGTAGGTATTGGTGTTCTGGGCGATGAGTTCGGATTGCAGGGGAAAGGTCCCTTGCCTGAAGAAGAGGAACGTGGCCCCAACACAAAGAGAGGCTCCAGAAATGAGAAGGAAGTGGAGGAATCGTTGCATATCTTGATCTAACCAGCCGGCTTCTTTTTCTTCAAGTTTGCAAAAATTTTCCGAAGAGGATATGAGGCAATGTATACAGGAGTTGAGAATGGATGCCCTCTTTGCCAGTTTTTTGTTAGCGACTGCTCCTTTGGCAGATCGACCCGCCGAATTGAATCACTCCTCGATTCGCACCATGCCCATGGTCCGCACTCCCGAAGCCAATACAGTGGCGCTAGCCATCGCAATCCCACAAGACGGAGAGGTGACCCACAATCCCGTTTGGATCCAGTTTAGGATCGATGGATTTGCTCTCGGCGCCGCCTCTTCGCAGTTTGAGAGGGCCTCAGAAATCGCCCAATCCAAAATGGGGCAGACCGTTCACGTTGTAATCGATAATCGCCCCTATTTTGCCATCAACGAACCCGCCCTCGATCCGTTCGATGAGGGGGGCTTTTACTACGATATGAGCTATAAGTTTCAGATCCCTTTTACCTTGAATGAAGGGATGCACACGATTCGGATGTTTCCCGCTCGCGCTTTCGGAGAAAGCCTCAAAGGAGATAGAGCCTTCCAAGCGATGACTTTCTATATCGGAAAGGAAAAGGATAACCCACAGATCAACCTTTCGGAGCCTTACATCACCTATAACGAGCCGAGTAATGAGATGTACCTGATTGAGGGACAGCCCGTTTTGCTCGATTTCTACGTATCCAATACGGAACTGACCCCGGATGGGTATAGAGTGCGTCTGACGATCGATGGAAAGGTGAACCGCCTCTTAGCCTTCTGGCAGCCCTACTATATCTATGGGTTGAAGAAAGGGAAGCACACGATTCGCCTTGAGCTAGTCGACGGCGCCATGAAAGGGGTCCCAGGCCTATTTAACGATGTCCAAAGAACCATCACGATACATTAGTTATCCCGTTAATAAAGCACTTTAATTAAATTTCGTTTTGTTTTATAATATTTATTTTAATATTATTGGGGTGATTATGTCTGTTCATTTGCACCGGTACACGCTAACCGAAAATCCGGGGGGAGAAGGGGGCCAAACGTTGTGTTCTACGGGGAATCATCCCTTGTCAAAAGGGGATGAAGTCTATGCCCATGACACGCCGGAGAATCTGAACAGCCGCATGCATTTAATCTGTAAGAGGTGTTTTGAAGAGGAGTTCGTAGAACAGTGTCAACAGTGTAATCGAAAGTTGCTCAGGCCGGGTGAATCGATTGAGTCTACGGGACGATGCGCCAAAGTAGGTGACTGCGCGCTCATTAGTGCTGCGCCTCTAATCGGAGGAGTAATTGGGTGGAGAGTTTTGCCTTTTGCTTCTCTTTCCGTGGCGGGAAATATTGCGGCGATGAGTACGATAATGGCAGTAGTCCCTGCAGCGGCAATGGCCTTCTACTGTCTATGCAAATATTACAAAAAAAGAAATCCTGAACCACAACAACCTGAACAGGTTCACCTCGTTGACTTAAATGAGGTCCTTATGTCCCAGGGAGAACAGGCTTAGAGCGGGCAATAGAAGCGATGGCTCCATTCCTGGAGAGCGGAGGAGAGGGCGTTTTCGAATTGCTGGGCGAGGTGGGGCGCTTCGAGGCGAAGAATGAAGCCGAGCGTATGAGTCCCTTCAATCTCGAGAAAAGAGGTCGTCAGATCCCGCGTAGAAATCTCGAGCGGCGCAATGGCATGGAGGACCTCTTCCTTAAAAGAGGGGGAGTTCGCAGCGATGAAGCAGAGGAAAAATTTCCCATTCGATTCACTTCTCATTTGATAGGGCCGAAGCTTAAAGTCAGCGCGGAGAACGGCGGTGAGGAGTTCAAAATGGCGTTGGAGGAGAAGGGTGTCGTGCACGGTTTGCATGACGCCGGGCTTTAAGGAATAGAAGAAGTTTTCGAGCAACAATTCCCTCTCTTGAGAGATCTCGCCGAGGGCGAGGCGCAACTGACCGAGAGCTTCATCTTGCTTGAGGATCATCCCCCCATTGAAATCCCGAAATTCCCCGAGACAAAGAGTGAGCGCCGCAACGATTTTTTGCCGCGCGCGGAGAAGACCGACCGAATAGTCAGGACGGAAGAAGGGTTTTTTATCCACAGTCAGACGGAGAACGGCCGCTTCTTTCGGGTATTTCTGCTTGAGATAGCCCATCACGCGGATGTCGTCGATATCCATAGTCAAGGAACTTTTCTCTAAGATCTTTCGAAGGGGCTCGCTATCGCCTTTGAGAAGGCGGGCGACGATGACGGTAAAGGTGAGATCGTCATCGGTCTGCTTTTCGTAGTGGATGCTCACCTGGGGCAAGTCGCGCACATATTTGATCTGCGTCGCGAGGACAATGAGGTTGCGGATCATCTCCTCTTCGTTGCGCGGCATGAAAATAGAGTGGACGACGTTGTCGGAGTGGCGGAGGAATTCCGAAGGGAGCTTTTGCTTGAGTTCGACGATGAGGTTGGGCAAGTGGGCCCGGATCGCTAGGTTCTCGTCTCGGTTGCGGATGGTGACGATCTCTTGGGCAATGAAGAATTTGCGGGAGGGGTCATGGGCGAACTGGAAGTTGAGGCTGATGCCGCCGGCGATTTCAGCCTGTTTTCCGGGCATGAGCCATTTGCTGAGGGTGTCGATGATATAGCGCCGCGCATGGTGTGTATAGGCAGCAGGGCAGAGATAGGTGAGGCAAAGGGAGTCAGAGGTATCATCGAGATCGGAGTGGCGAAAGAGAGGGAGAAGCGATTCTAAGCGGTAAAAGATCGCTTCAGGGTCGGCGCCTGCTTTCATCTCGAGCCAGAGCGATTCGGGGATCACGGTATCGACAACTTGTTGCACGGCATTGAGAAAATGGGAATGGGGATCGTCGGGTCCAGCCACAGCCTGGATCAGGAAGAGGTGGGAAAAAGGGACGATCTTCGGCTTATGCAATGTCATAGATTCATCAAATGTTGAGCACAAACTTATGCAATATTTAATTTTTTTTTGCAAACTTAAATTGGTCAAACAGGATGCCTCCAGAGGGAGTTGTCCCGATCGCCTCGATGCGGGGACTTGCAATGGCAGGGGAACTCCAATGGTAAAGAGGGGTGAGGGGCATTTGGTCGACGAGGAGAGCTTCGGCCTCTTGCAAGATCTCCTTTCGCCGCGGGGAGGTCGAGGCTTCAGTGAGAAGTTCCCGATAGAGGGGATCGTTCCAGCCGGGGTAGTTTTTAAGGTGAGTCGGCTCTTTGAATCGCTCTAGAATGCTGATCGGGTCATCGAATTGGGCGATCCAGAAGGCGAGGGCGATTTGATAATCGCGGGCTTGGAGTCGCTGCGCATGGCTTTTGGCGTCGAGTTGGGCCAATTGCACCGTGACGCCGAGGACTTCTTGCCACTGCCTTTGGAGCATTTGAGCGAGTCGCTTCTCCACTTCATTTCCTTTGTAATAGAGAGTGAGCGAGCCGAGTTCTTCGGGAGTGAGTCCCGCTTTTTCAAAGAAGGCTTTCGCTAAAGAAGGATCATAGAAGGAGTGAGACGCGTTGCTGAAGGCGGGAGGGAGCAGAGACGTTGGGGCGATTTGTCCGGTCGGCGCGATTTGAGTGCGGTCGATGGCGTAGGAGAATGCTTTGCGCAAGTTGAGGTTGTTGAAAGGAGCGATTTGGGTATTGAATGTGCACAGGGTCGAAGCGGCGCTCGGAATGAAGGCGATCGGGTAGGGGAGGCTTGCAAGCGCGTCGGTGGGAAGCGGGGAGAGGGGGCCTCCGAGCCAGTCGAGCTCGCCCCGCTCAAACATCTGAAGCGCCGTCATCTCGTCTGGCAGGATGCTGATGTGGATCCGATCGAGAGAGATCTGGTTCCGATTCCAGAAGGTGGGGTTTTTGATTAAAACCACTTCTGCGTCTTGGGCTTTTGTTTCGATGCAAAAGGGGCCGCTAAACAGACGCCCGATGTCGCGTGATGGGGCGGGCATAAAGCTGGGAAAGGCTGTGAGGGAGTAAAAATAGGGGGTCGGTTGCTCCAGATCGACCTGCAAGGTCCTTTCATCGAGGGCGCGGACACCCACTTGCTCGACGGAGACCTCTCCTTTCGCGCATTTTTCACTGTTTTTGATCGGGTAAAAGAGGTAGGCGGAAAGAGAAGGAGGCGTCAGGATCTGTTTCCAGGAGCGCTCAAAATCATGCGCGGTGATCGGGGTCCCATCCGACCAGAAGGCTTTGCGCAGAAAGAAGGTATAGGTCTTTTGATCGGGAGAGATCTCGACCCGTTCGGCGAGAGCGGGCTCTACCGTTCCACCGGGTAGGCACCGAGTTAACCCTTCATAAATCAGGCAGATCAACGTGGACGAAGCGAAATCGCCGGCCAAGCGGGGGTCGAGGGTTGCTGGGTAGGTATTGAACGAAATGCGAAGGGTATGGGGTGCGTGTTGAGGGGCTCGCGAACAGGCCACCAAGAGGAGAATCAGCCAAAGTCTTGTCAAAGTAAGTTCTTTTTTGTAAGTTGAGTGGAGCTAGTATAGCAGGTTGTTCATGAATTATCTCAAGAGTCTCTTCTACAACTTTTTGATCGCCTTCTTCGCCAATCATATGCTCCCGGGCATCGACGTCGTCAATCAGACCAAATTGCCCCACATCGGCGGCGACCTGATTTTTGCCGTGGCCCTCGGTCTTCTCAATTCCCTCATTTACCCGGTTTTGAAAATGAGCCGCCAAGGAGTGTCGTTGCTCAAGATGGCGTTGATCTCTCTGATTCTCAACTTTGGAGCCTACGGAGTGATCAAATTGATCCCCATCGGCGTTCTGGTCCATAGCGTGGAAGGGTATATCTGCGCGTCTGCCATTGTGGCTGTCGGCGGCTTTTTGACGAATTATTTTGAGATGAAGCGCGCCCCTAAAATGGATGTGCCACCCCAATGACTTATTTACGCGCGTTTTTTCTGAATTTTCTCATCGTCTTTTTTGTCGATCGGGTCATGCCCGGCGTTGAAATCTCCAACTATGAGGCCGTTCCGAATATCGGCGCGGATATCCTCTTTTCTCTCGTGTTGGGCTTTCTCAACACCTCTGTCTTTTTTGCCTGGGCGCTCCTCGAGGCGCCCATCACGCATCTCAAGCTCGCTGTGCCCACGTTCATCATCAGCTTTGGGGGCTTTTTGCTCATTGCGATCTTTCCTTTTGGCGTTCAGGTGGTCAATGCGGGAGGAGTCATCTTTGGCGGTGGCCTCGTTTGGCTCGTGGCCTATCTCACGAACTACTTGGAGTGGTCATTCATCAAGAAGAGCGGAAGCGGGCCGCTTTAGGCCAATGATTCCCAACACGAAGGTGATGGCGGCGAGGAAGTAGAAAAGCCCCGCCGTTCCAAAGAGATCCATCGCGAGAGGGGCGAGCAGAGGCCCTCCGATCGCGCCCAATCCATACGAAACGACAAATCCCCCAGTCGCAGCGATGAGTTGCCCCTCTTTCACTTTTTCACAGGCGTAGGCCATGCTGAGCGGATAGAGGGTGAAGGCAAACCCCCCAAAAAGCCAAGCGAGGCCCAAGAGGAGAAGCGGGGGCGGCGTTTCGATCAGCCCGATCGATAGGGCAAGAAGGGTGGTGACAAAGCTCGCGATGTTGAGAACGCGGCGCCGATCGGTTTTGTCGGCCCAACGCCCCATGGGCAGTTGGAGGCTAAAGCCCCCAAAAATCAACACGGCCATAAAGGTGCCGATCTCTGAAACACCCATTCCAATCTCTCGGGCATAGACAGGGCCCAGTCCATAAATCACAGCGAGCAACATCCCCGAGATCACCCCTCCTAAAAATCCATGCGGAGAAATCCGGTAGAGTTGCATAAGACCAAGGCGCTCTGTTTGCGTCAGCTTAGGCGGAGAGATTTTGAGGAGCGAGACGGGCAAGATGGAGGCGGTGAGAAAAACAGCCGCGATGCAAAACGGGTAAGGGCCCGCAGGATCCGAGAGGTCGATCAGAAGCTGCCCGCACGAGAGAGCGGCATAGAGCACGGCGAGGTAGATCGAGAGAATGGCCCCGCGTAAGTGGGGCGCGCTTCCCATGAGGAGCCAACTTTCAATCACGATGAACACCCCGGCCATGCAAACGCCCCCCAGGAGGCGGATGAGAGACCAATACCAAGGATTGATCCAGAATGCCTGTGAGAGAATGAGAAAGGTCAAGGCGGCGGCAAAGGCGACAAAGGAGCGGACATGCCCTACGCGGGAGATCCACCGATCGATCCAGAGAGAGCCCAGTAAGATTCCAAGATACATCGAAGCGGCGACAATCCCGATGTCTTCCACGCTGAATCCTTCAATCTCAAGGCGAATGGAGACAAAGGTATTGAATAGACCACTCGCCATCATCATGAACACAAGGCTGAGCAGGGGGGCAGCGAGGGAGCGAAGCAGTGCAAACATATACCTTCATTTTGATGGAGAACCCCCTTTTTCTAGAACAGAAATTACAAGTCATTGCAATTAAATGCATTAAATTACAGTTGATTATAAATATAAATAACATCATAATTAAATTATGAATAACAAATTAAAAGAAACTATTGACATTCAAGATGCGATGGATAATTTATCTGTCGTGATGAGTATCGATTTAGAAAATCCCCCTCCGCTCGGGATCGTGAAGCGCCATCGGATCGTAGCTACGGAAGAGGAGTTTGGGCCTGAGACCGTTCAATGGTTGAGCGGAGAGGGGGCCGAATCCATTTTGGAAATTCTCGACCTGACCTATCGGGCCATCCACCAGCATCTCCTCCGTCTCTATGAAAGTGGAGAGATGAATTGGGAGAATGAAAAAGCGCGCAAAGGGATCGCAGCGATGATGGATCTCGTGGGCGAGTCTCCCAAAAAGATGGAGGCCTTTTTTGCCCTCCGGTTGGGAAAGCCTTTGGCGCAGCGGATCGCCGATCGGGAAGAGTTTAAAGCGTTGCAGCGTTTTTACAGCGAGCGATTCGCCCAAAAATTTTCTGGGGGAGTCGAAGAAGAAGAAGGGATCGAGAACCCCCAAAAAGGCTTGAAAGATTTTGAGGCGGTGCGCCGCGATACCGATTATGAGCTCTTTTACATCCGCAATGAGGAGGGGAAATCCTATTTCAGCTCTGAATTGCTCCGCAATGTCAGATTGAGCTGCGACTTTGATTTGGAAGGGGACTCATTCGAGGAGGATCCTCTCTTGAAGGTGCGCGCCATGCAAGATCGGGATCTCCACGCGTCGGCCAGTCAAATTTTAGGGGAGTGCCATTCGATTGTCTCCGATTTTTTTAAGGTGACCTCCAAATGGGAAGGAAATGAACTCGGTCAATCGCTCAGCATGGCGATTGTCGCTCTCTTGATCGCTGCCAATCCCCGTTATCTTCTGCAAAATACGACCGGTAAAAGCTGCTTGCAATACTTCGACGATTTCCACCGCTTCCTCCGCCGGGCCATGCGCACCTCTGAATATCAAAAGCTGATCGCCTACCTCCCTGACAAAAGCGACAGAGTTTCCTATTTGCTCCTCGATCTCGTCCATTCTTTGTCGCGCAGCCTCTTTGAGCGCGTCGGTGGGGTGAAGCTCGAGTCGATTGGCCTCATTCACCGCACCATGCGCCGCGGCGAAGAGATCAAGCAAAAGAGCAAGGAGCACCTCCTCAAAGGAGAGACCCTTTGGAATCAATTCCTCCTCGACGACGAGAAATACCGCACTCTCCTGGCTCAATTCCCCAATGGGCCTCTCTTTAAGATTCTCGACCTCATTCGCGAAGAGGAAGAGGAAACCGCAATTCCTTTCGATCCCATTGGTCAGGAAAATCTCCCTTCTCGCCTCTATGAAATCCAGCGCAAAGGGAAGAAGATCGATCTCCTTCGCCTTCCCTCTCCGACGCGCCAAGGGCTTATCCATAAAGTGGAAATTATCGACGAATTCCGCGCCTTTTTGCGCTCGCTAAAGCAAGATGCCGCGCCGCGCAAACATCTCCTCATCAATCTCCAAGATCGCACCTCTTGGAAAGAATATGCCCGCAGCCGCGCCCTCGAAACGCTCCAGCTCAATGCCGAGTTCAATCAGCAGCTCCTTGTCCTCACCCTCCCCAAGCACACCGACTTCTACTATCAAAATAACGAGTACCTCAACCTCAACCAAGCCGATGCCTTCATCCAGGCATTCCAACAGCAACTCGCCTCTCCCGAAGAGTGTGGTTTCTTTTTCCCTCCCTCTTTAAAGCCCATCGAGATCACCCGTTTTGCCGAAGACATGCTCCCTGCCATCCATGAACTCTTTTTCCACAAGAAAAACAGCCTCACGCGGCGCAATCGGGAAGACTTCATCGAGATCTTCTATCAATTTCTTCTTCTCAAGTGCATCGATCTTCTCGAGCCTCACTCACTCAGCTTTACCTGTAAGGATGCCGTCGACATAGGACCTGCCCAGAACGCCCTCTTCTATGGGTTTCTCCGATTGCTGACCGGCGACATCGCCCAAAAAGAGGAGCAAGACTTTCTCCGCTGGCTCTTCTACACCCCCGCGCTCTTCATTCGCGAGCGAGCCATCGACTCCGAGCGCTTCAACCGCGCGCTCTCTGCCTTAGAGCGTATCGATGGGGAGATGGCTGAGCAGGGCAAGCAGATCCTCAAAACGGTGAGCGCCCTCTACCATCCCCAAACCTTCAAAACCCTCGGCGTTAGACATCTTTAAATAGGATGGGCTGTCTGAAGGATGCGCTGTGTGATCTCGGAAGTGTGTTTGATGCAGAGGCCTGCTCCAGATAGCAGTAAGGCCGAGGTTCCCACGATTGCCGCAGCGAGAGCTGCGATCCATCCAGAAACGGCATAGGCAAGGGCAGAAGCGGCGATCGTCGCAACGACGATCGCGATTTGGATCCACCGATCTGATTGGCGCGCTTCTGGCAAATGATGCTCAGGAGAAGAAGGGCTCTGATTGGATGGTATGTAGCTCATTCTTTTTCCTCCTTCCTCGGTTGTTAAAATTTTAAGGAGAGGAGAGCGTAATGAGGTTTTCTCTTTTTGTCAAATCCATTTTTTCATAACTTGAAGCGATTAGCGCCCCTAATCGCTTCAATCCCTAGCCTCCTGAAGAATTCCGCTTTCAGCGATGAGGCTTTCGTTGTAGAGCTTGAGGGAGTCGGTGAGCCCCTGCACGTGGCGCAGGAGGGCGGCGAAGTCCCGCTTAAAGGCCTCGCTTTGGAGGATGCGACTGCGCTCTTCTGTGCCAGCGCGCTCGAGAAGCTCGCTGAGGCGGCCGATCGAGGTGGTCATGTTGTCCACTTCCCCTTCAAAATAGTTGCGAAATTCCTGCGGCGTATCGAGCGCTTTGACGAAGTTAGCTTTGCGCGTCCGGCCCTTTTGCCATTGCTTATTGTATTGGAAGAGGATGCCGTAGTGGTTGATGTCGTTCATGAGGGTTTCCCCCTTGCTCATGACTGAGGCGAGGCGGAGGTAAAAGTCATCGCTGACGATGAGGCGGCCGAGGGTTCCCGATCCGGAAGCGACGTCGCGGGAGATCTGATGGATGTTGCGGAGGGTGGAGACCCCTTCGTTGTTGAAGGCGTTGGCGGCAATGTCGAGATTGTCGGCGAGACTGGCGCATTTGTGGAGGAGCTTGTCATCGTCTAGACCGCTCCGGACGAGCTTGAGATTGTCGCTGAGAAGATCGACCGATTGCCGAATGGCAGGAACGAGCTTTTCGGCATCGACAAGACCTAATACGGCGTCGATTTGACCCATGGCCCCATCAAAGGACTGAACGGCATTGGAGAGATACTTCTTATTCTCGTTGAACCAGGTGTCGAGTCGCCCCACGGTCCCTTCGAGGCGGCTGGCCACGCGAGAGACTTGATTGAAGGCGTTTTCCAGCGCGTCGGTCGAATTGGCCTTAACCACTTGGTGGGAGACCAGCTCGGCGGGCTTGTCGTTGAGAGGAACCTTTGGCAAGATGGCAATCGATTTCTCTCCCATGAGGCCGGTGGTTTTAATGGCGATTTCGTCAGAGCTATAGACATCGACGCTCGAATCGACTTTCAGAGTGAGCTGGTAGAGATAGATCCGCCCGGCATCGTCCGCTTCTTCGCGTGCGTGGGGCAGTTCTTGGATGTGGACCACCTCGCCTACGGGCTTGCCGGCCAGAGTGACTCGCGTTCCGACCGAGATGCCTGTAATATTCGTGAATTGGACGGCGAGTGTTTTTTTCCCATCTCCGATTGTGGGCTTGAGGAACAGGACAAAGGAGATCATGATCGTCATGGCTCCCACGACAAAAAGGCCAATGAGAATGTTTTTCATCCGGTCTGTCATTGATGTTTCCTCTGGGTAAGATTCTGCTTTAAAAACTTGATGATTGGATCGTCGATCTCCATGAACTGCTCCGGTTCAGCGATATAGATAATTTGCCCCTCTTGATGCAGGGCGAGGCGATCGGCGATGAAGAGAGCGGAGTTGATGTCGTGGGTTACGACAATGCTGGTCCCCTTCAGTTCATCTTGCGTTTTGACGATGAGTTCATTGATCTGCTGCGCCGTGATCGGATCGAGGCCGGTCGTGGGTTCGTCGTATAAGAGAATGGAGGGGCGGTAGACGATCAAACGGGCCAGGCCGGCGCGTTTGCGCATGCCTCCCGAAAGATCTGACGGCATTTTGTTCTCGATCCCTTCGAGGCCCACCATAGCCAGAGCGTCGCGCACTTTTTGTTCGATCACTTCTGGGGGGAATTCTTTCCCCGTCGCCGGATCGCCATGCTGTTGGAGATAGAACGCCGTGTTTTCTCCGATGGTCATCGAGTCGAAGAGGGCAGACCCTTGGAAGAGCATGCCCATGTTTCGCACCGCGTGATAGATCTGATTTTTTTTCAGGTTGGTGATGACGGTGCCGTCGATTTCGATCGCTCCCGCGTCGGGCTTTTCAATGCCGATGATGTGGCGTAAGAGGACGCTCTTTCCCACACCTGATCTGCCCAAGATGACCAGAATCTCGCCCCGTCTGACCTCGAGGTTGAGCCCTTTCAGGACATCGATGTTCCCATATTTCTTCCACAGATTGCGGATGTTAATCATGCACCCTTCATCCAGTCGTATTTCATCTCTTGATGGATCAGGTTCAATCCCATCGTCAGGAAGAAGTCGGCAAGTAGGATCAGAATATAGCTAGTGACGACGCTCTGGGTCGTCGCTCTTCCCACGCCGGCGGCGCCGCCGCTGGTTTTCATGCCCCGGTAGCAGCAGACAGTGACCATCAGTATCCCAAAAATAAACGCTTTGATGAAGCCCGTTGCGACGTCAAATAGAGTGATGTGCACAGGCATTGGGTTAAAATAGGTCGCAGAGGGCAAATGGAACAGCTGAACAGCGATCAAATACCCCCCAAAAATGCCCATCATCGTACTAAAGAGGGTCAAAAGGGGAATCATAAAAATGCCGGCGATGAAACGGGGCGCCACCAAATAGGCGTAAGGGTTAATGGCCATCGACCTCAGGGCGTCGATCTGTTCAGTCACCTTCACCTTGCCCAATTCGGCGCACATCGAAGAGACGACGCGGCCCGTCACCATGAATGCGGTCAGGATCGGCCCCAGTTCGGTGATCATCGCCTTGCCCACCAGCACGCCCGTGACACCCGCCATCCCCTTCTCTCCCAATTGATAGAACGATTGGGCGGCCAGCACAAAGCCCGTCGTGAAGCCTGTAATGGCCACGACAGAGAGTGACATCACGCCGATGTGGTACAGCTGTTCGCGGATGAGGCTCCAAGGGGGAGGCTTTTTCAGGGCAGCGCCGCACACATCGACGACCATGGAGACATAGTCGCCGATCACTTCTAAAAAGCGCGCTGAATGTTTTCTTACGAGGACAATCATAAACTAACTCCCAGGACCAAATGCCCATTCTAGAAAATGGGAGCATTCCGGTCAAAGGAAGCTTTTAGTTCGATTGGGCGGCTCGTTTGAGCGCCTCAAATACGCGATCCAACAGGTTGATGAACTCTTGCTTGCTCGAGTCGGCAGAACTGCTCTTGTTCATCATCGCATTGAGTTCGCTGTAGGAGAGTTGTCCGACGGTGTCGAATTGTCTCTGCCTTCCCTGCGTCTCGCTATTGAACATGTTGGCCAAGTTAGAGCAGCCCTCTTTCGAGAAATAAAAGGCGAGCTCCTGATCCGGTTTTGGAAGGAACAGACCGCCGGCCATCAGACCCACCGCGAGCAATGTGAAGTTGAATCCCCGATTCCCCACTTCTCTTTGCAATGTCGCCCATTCCCGATTCGACAGTTTATAGGTGGCTTTTTGTTCGTCTTTATTCACTCTTTCTTTCTCTGCAATGCGAGTGAATTGGGCGAGAATCTTGCCGATGACCTGTTGCACGCGGATCATATAGTTCGGCGCATCGGGATTTTCTTTCAGCTCCTGAATCTCCTGTTCGATCAGAGGATAGGTGTCTACCTGTCTTGAATGAATTGCTATGTCTGCCATGGAATCCTCCTTTTAATCTATCTGTACTCGTGAAGCCTGGATGGCTTGTCTCATTGCGTCGGTCTCTGTTTGACCTTCTTGAACCATTTTGCTCACTGCAGCGGTTTCAGCCGACATTGTGTGGTAGTCCAGTGTCGATGCGGTATCGATCTCTTTCATGTCCGCTTGTAAGTGAGCGATTTTCTTGTTGTAATATTCAGCTCCTGCCTTCGATCCGATCGACATCACGCCGGCAGCACCGCTGATGATCGTAGCGGCTTTTTCCTTAACAAGGAGGCCGTTGATCTGTGCAGCGGCCAGGGCTCCTGTCTGCCAGGCCATGACTCCGCCTGCCAGGCCAAGACCCATCTGCAAGAAGAAAGCGCCCATTTCAATCTTGTTCGTGATCGCCTTTTGCAGTTCGACCGATTTGGTCCACCAGGCGACGGCGGCTTGAAGGAAGTGGGTGTCGTGGATGACCCGATTTCCAATTCCCACAACGCCGGCTCCGATGAGCAATACGGCAGAGGCTCCACCCGTAGCCGAGCCTAAAACGATGAGGCCCAATCCAGAAAGATACTGGGCGACAATCGAAAGGGTGCTCCACGTCGCGCGCGATTTGGCTGCTTCCACTAGATCGGA
>CAYNWC010000002.1:0-977 GCA_964400805.1 uncultured bacterium
TCTCGAGCAGTGTCTCTTGCTCACCGATCGGGGGATCTCGGCCCTTTTGCGCCAGTGTCCCAAGTTAGAAAAGCTCTATTTAGAAGGGCAGGATGAGATCTCCGGCTCTGAATGGCCTCCCGCCGCGCATCTTGTCCACTTGAAAGCGCTCGATTGTCCCCGATTGAAAGTCGATTGGCTGTACGCATTGCCGAGCTTGCGTATCCTTCAACTTGGCTCGGCCTTGATTGACGATGAAGCTCTCATCGCCTTGGCCGCTTCGCAAAAAGAATTGAGTGTGATTCATTTGACTGATCTGCCAGACATTACCGATCGGGGATTGAGGCCTCTTCTCGAGGCCAATGAAAACCTGATCGTTTTATCGTTGGCGTCTTGCCCGCAGATCACCCCGCAGGTAAGCGAGGCGATCCGGAGCCAGATTTGTTCCTATCGATTCTTTAGGTAGGGTTCTTTTTTTGTCTTTTCACGGCTCTTGAGGCTTCCTCTGCGCGCAGTCTCTCCAATGTCAGAATTCCCTCTTTCGGAGCGTCCTTCGGGTATTCACTCAGAATGCGCTCTAACTCTGGGAGGTCGCACTCTTCGAGGAGTTTTGAGATCTCTTCAGCCCGGTTGTGCTGAAGGGCGGAAATAAATTGTTCTCTCTTCTGAATCACGGAGGAAAGCGCTTGTAGGCCTTTCTCTAAATCGAGAGCATAAAGTGGTAGAAAAACTAATTTTGAGTCGTTATGGAAACCAGTCTTGAGCTGTTCCGTAGAAAAACAGGGAGCCAATCTTTTTAAGTCACCTCTTAAATTATGCTTTACGGCGGCTGATAATTGATCTTTCTCTGCAAATAGCTCGTGGTATTTTCTGGGAGAAAGACCCGATTCTTTTCGGATTGCATTGTCATAAATCTGTGTTTGGGGATCTCCATAAATTGTTCGGCGCTCTTCTTCGTCGGAGTCGTCCTGCGTCGGGCCGGCTGGAGATCGGAAGAG
>CAYNWC010000002.1:987-7489 GCA_964400805.1 uncultured bacterium
ACTGTTCCCTGTAAGTTGTGGAGAAAATGAATCAGCTCATGGGCTACGGCCGTAAAACTAGGGGACGGAGCATGAGTGAGTCCCTCCGGAAGTTCTTGAATGAGAGTAGGGGATTGGCCTGAATAACAAATATATGTTTCTGTTTTATCAAAATCAATTCCATAATTGTCACAGGCACGAACATATATTTTATGTTCAGAACTTATAATGTTTACAATCTCTTCAATCAAAAGGCGTCCGGTAGGGCAACTCAGAATCCTTTGGAGATCTTTTTTGAACTGATTCTGTAGGGCAAGAGGGCAGTCCCGAAAATGAACGTGTTTTAGAAAACGGGTCTCCAATACCGACTTTTTTGTTTCTAAGGTCAGGCATTGGATCCAATCCCAAAGCCGTTCTTGTTTTTCAGGGATGTGGATCAATTGCGCAAAGCATTTCCACATCGTTTGAAGTTTAGATGGGGCCATTGCGTGAATTTCTTGATCGAGCTCCGAGAAATCAGATCCTTGCAACGCCGCAAGTGTGGGCTCGATCTCTTCATCGGGCACAGTTTTTTCTAGATGTTCCAGAAAAGATAAAACTCTTTCTGAAGGAAAAATGGGATTCAGCGCCGTCATACTTTCGGCCTCTTTGATGACGCTTCTTTTTGTGTGATCAATCTCTGCAACGTCAACATTCCCTCTCGGGGGGCATCGTTCGGATATTCAATCAGAATGCGGTTTAACTCTGGAATGTCGCACTCTTCAAGCAGTTTTGCGATCTCTTCAGCGTTGTTTTGCTGGAGGGCGGAAATAAATTGTTCTCTTCTCTGAATCACGGAGGAAAGCGCTTCCAGCCCCTTCTCCAAATCGAGGGCGTAAAATATGGGGGGATCTGATTCTGACCCTGTGTCGAAATTAGATCTGAGGTCTGCCGTAGAAAAGGAGGGTGTCAATTTTTTTAAGTCGCCCCTGAAATTGTAATAGATGGCCTTACTTAAACGAAAATCGATCTCCGGTGTAAACACGCTATGATATTTCCTGACAGGAAGGTTTAATTCTCTTCGAATTGCGTTGTCACAAATGCGCGTTTTAAGATCCCCATAAATTGTTCTATGTTCTTCTTTATCGCCGTCTAACTCATGCAGAGCCGGTTGTTTCGCATCTTCTTCTCCAGTTCCTTGTAAATCGTGGAGCAAATGAATCAACTCATGCGCTAGGATTGTAAATGAGGGAGTGTGTGCGTGAGTGAGGCCATCGGGAAGTTCTAGAATGACTTCAGAGGGCTTCTCTGAATACCAAATACACGCTACCTCTTCATTGGATGCATAGCCTATGTCACCTGCTTTTATACATATTTTATATTCCGGGTTTTTAAGATTTAAAATCTCTTCAACCAAAAGGCGGCCGGTAGGGCAACTCAGAATTCTTTGGAGATCTTTTATGAAGTGGGCCTGTACAGAAGGAGGGCAGTTCTCAAAATAAATGTGTTTTAGAAAACAAGCCTCAAGAATCGATTTTTTTGCTTCCAGAGCCAGGTAGGAGAAGCGACTCCCATTTTCAGGCTGACTTGTCGACTGCTCAAAGCGTTTCCAAATCGTTTGGAGTTGTTGATCAACGGGGTTAGAAGGGGCCATTGCCTGAATCTGTTCATGGAGACTGCTGGATTCATTAAAATAGAAATGGGGAGTACTCAACGCCACAAGCGCGGACGCGATCTTTTCCTCGGGGACTTCTGTCGCTAGATATCCCAGAAGAGATAAAACTCTTTGTGAGGGAAATGAAATGGTATTAAGTATATTTGCCATAATTAAAGTAAATTATACTCGAATTTTATATAAAATAAAACGTGAGATTTTGAAAATTATCCCAATAATTAAGCTGGGGCGGGAAGGCTCATTTGAGCGGGGAGGGCCTCGAGCACGTCTTGAAAGACTTGGCTCTTATTATTTTGACTATCGATTTCTCGTAAGGCGTTCTTTTTCTGGGCATAGTAGGCGATTAGGGGCTCTGTTTGGGCCCGATAGACGTCGAGGCGTTTGCGGATGATCTCTTCCTTGTCGTCGTCGCGTTGGTAGAGGGTCCCGCTGCAGGAGTCGCAGAGGAGGTCCTGCTTGGGGGGATCGTAGGTTTTGTGGTAGGGGCGGCCGCAGTCTTTGCAGGCGATCCGGCCTGTGACCCGCTCGATGATGAGGGTGTCCTCGAGGTTGAAGTTGAGGGCGAGGATGCGGTGCCTGTTTTTGAGCCGCTGGTCGAGGGCTTGGGCCTGGGCGAGGGTGCGGGGAAAGCCGTCGAGGATATAGCCGTTTTTACAATCCGCTTTGGCCACCCGGTCGAAGAGCATGTCGAGGACGAGCTGGTCGGGGACGAGCTGCCCCTGATCGATAAAGCCTTTGGCTTGACGCCCGAGGGAGGTCTGGTTGCGGATGTTTTCTCGGAAGAGGTCTCCCGTAGAGATGTGGGGGAGGGAGAGGTGTTGGCTCAGGGGGCCTGCATGGGTTCCCTTGCCGGCGCCGGGAGGGCCCATCAAGATCACGACGAGGGGCTTCCCTTGTGAGCGGTTCATGGAAAATGCCTCGCCAGCCAAGAGAACGCCTACCATAAAAACCAATCCAATCCAGTTCTTCATCATGACAGAGAACCCATGATAAAACGTGGCTGGTTTTTTATCTAGCTCAAAAAAACGGCAAAATGCTATTAACCTCTCAGATGATGGAACAAGCGATCCCTCTTGCTAGAACCCACTCTTTTTGGGTGGATGAACAAAACGAGCGCCGCTATCAGGATGCGCTCAATCGTCTTTCTGACCAGAAATTGAGCTGGGATTCTTTCTTGGAAATCGTGGGCAGTCCGCTGGCTGTGTCCCGGCTAACGACGAGAGGGGAGGGGCGTACCCTTCTCCACTTGGCTGTGTTAGAGGATCGGCTCGATGTGGTGCAGACATTGAAGCGGGATGCTGCTTTGAAGACGCGGGGCGATGCGTTTGGCTTGAGTCCGATTGAATTGGCGCAATTCCTGAACCGGAAAGAGGCGCTGCAACTCTTACAACCGCTGTCTGAGGTGTTCACTTTTCCCGATTTGCCTGAATTGGGGTCTTTTGAATATCTGCCGCATCCGATCTTTGAAACCCGAGAGGGGCTCGAACAAATCCTCGCGACTGTGGCTAAAGCGAAGCAAGAGGATCAAATCCCCGAAGAAAAGATCTGGATGGGGATCTATTTCGATAAGGAGGTGCGCAAAGGGGTGCAGCCTCCTATTTCTATTCACCATATCGATAAAGAAGTCGGATATGGCGTGTTTGCCGATAAGAAAATCCCCGCCTGTGCCTATGTGGGAGAGTATACGGGCGTGGTCCAACAGAGAAAACCTTCCCAACTCAAAGGGAAAAGGCACTGCCTGCGCTATACCATTTGGGAGGGGAAAAAGCATTTTACAATCGATGCGGAGCAGAAGGGAAACTTCACCCGCTTCATCAATCACAGCGATCATCCCAATCTCGGCCTTCAATCGATTTACTGGAGGGGGCTTCCGCGGATGATTTTTGTGGCCCTCAAGGAGATCCGAGAAGGAGAGCAGCTCACTTTTGACTACGGCGCTCTCTTTTGGAAGGAGGCGCGCCAAACGCCCAAACGGCTCAATGAGATTTGAACGAGAGGGACGCTCTCTTTCTTTAGAGGAATTCGAAGGGGTTACGGGCGCCAAATGGAGGCCCCATTTGGTCTTTGCCGATACAGCGATTCTATCTGCCCTTACCAAGCAAGGGGCGAAGCTGCACGAAAAAGGGGAGATGACGTTCGAGCAGGTTTGGCTGGGGCGCTATTTCCAAAAGGAGCTTCTCGCTGGCGTAGGTCCCGATGTTTCGATCCGGTGGATCGATTCCGTTTTAGGTTGGGGCGTCTTTGCAGAGCGCCCTTTTAAGAAGATGGAATTCATCGCCGAATATGCGGGTACAGTGCGCAAGCGAATCAAGGCGGATGCCAAAAACAGCTATTGCTTTGAATATGTAGTGACTCCCGACAGAAAGACTTCCTATGTGATCGATGCTCGCGAGCAGGGAGGCGTGGGCCGCTATCTCAATCACAGCGCCTCTCCCAATCTGCTCTCGGGATTGGCTACTCTCGACCAGATCAGCCATGTGATTCTCTATGCAAAAGAACCCATTGCGAAAGGAACCCAGCTCTGTTATGATTATGGCCCCGATTATTGGTCGAAACGGACAGCGCCTATTTCTCTATGAAATTTTGGTTTTTTCTTCTATTGACAGCGGGTCTCTTTGCCACTGTCAATGAGCCCTTGCGATGCGACGCCTTTTCCGGCTACCGGAATGACCGGATCCATTGGCACTTGCAGGAGCCAGGGGGAGTTTTGACCTATAGCGAGGTCTACCGCGATGTGGAGTATTGGGAAAATGGGCTCACTTTCAAAGTGATCCACCGCGATCTCACTTTTTTCCTGCGCGGGGCGTATGGCACTTTCGGAAGGGGAGTTGTCAATCAACGCTATGCTACTGGAGAACAGCCTCATTTTCGATTCGATACGGATGGATGGACAGCAGATGGAGCTGGCTACTTCGGCTATGCGGTGAATCTCACCGCCGATCGGGTCTATAAAGTGTTGTTGACGCCTCTCGTCGGCTATTCGGCTGCTTTTGAACAACTTCATCGCTATGGATTGCCCGGCGTTTTTCGCCTGGTATGGAATGGGTTTTTATTGGGAGTTGGCGTTACGGCGGAACCGGTGGGAAGGTTAGTCCTCAACGCGGGATATTCCTATCACTTCCTCCACAATCGGGTCCACACCGCCTTTCAGAGCCCTTTCGACGGCTATCAATCGGTCAAGGAGAGCTCAGGAGGCAATCATGGCCACACGGGTTGGGCGCAGATGGACTGTAAAATCAATCGCCTCTGGCGCTGCGGGATTGGCGGGATGATCCGCTATTTTTCCACGCGCGTCGTCGATCCGGAGATCGTTCAAAACCCGATCGAGCAACGATTCAAGCTCCGCTGGACCTCTGTCTCTGGTTGGGCCCAACTCTCGCGGGAGTTTTAGAATGGCGCTGATCATGGGAACGCATGCGATCGACGAGGTATTGCGCCATGCGCCCGAAAAGCTCCTTCACATCTACACCGTTGCGTCCAAAAAATCGCCTTTGCTTTCACTCTGTGAAAAACGGCGTATTCCCATCTCTTTTCGCTCCGTCGATCAGCTGACGAAGATGGTCGATTCCGATTCCCATCAATCGCTCGTAGCGCAGATTCAAGAGCGCGCCTATCTCGATGTCTCCGAATTTTTGGAAACAGCTGCGGAAGAATCGTTTGTTTTAATGTTGGACCAGATTTTCGATCCGCAGAATTTTGGCGCTCTCATCCGCAGCGCCGAGTGTTTTGGCGCCGCTGCGGTTGTCTGGTCGAAGAACAGAGGGTGTGACTTGACTCCGGTTGCCGCTAAAGCCAGTTGTGGGGCCAGCGAGCTGATGCCTCTCATCCGGATCTCCAACCTCGCTACGGCAGTCGAGCAATTCCAGAAAGGGGGCTTTGAGGTGGTCGCTGCTCTTCTCGATGCAAATGCTGAGTCGGCTTATGGCTTTTCGTATGCGCCCCGAACGGTTCTCGTCGTCGGATCGGAAGGGGAGGGGATTCAGCCTCTCATCCAGAAGAAAGCCGATCGGTCCGTCTACCTGCCCATGGCCGGCAAAATCGCATCGCTCAACGTCGCCCAGGCGACGGCGGCCCTCCTCGCTCTCAAATCTTCCTAGGCCATGGCAGCGAAATGCTCGTCTGTCCCTGGTTGGCTAACCAGGCCGCTACGTCGATCTCAAGCGTTTTGGCTTTGGTAATGACCTCCATCAGTTCATCCCAGGTCTTTGAGAGAGTCGCTTCGTCGGTCAGAGCCAAGAGTTCGTTATAATAAGTATCATCGAGATCGACCATGCCCCCCTCGACACAGCGGGAGAGATTGAGGCGGATCGCCTGCAGATTTTGCACTGTATCTCCTCGGGCTTTGAGAAATTGGAGAAGGTCTTGATCTTTTGCCATGGAGCTTGTCCTAAAGTTGTTGGAGAACTTCGCCCACTAAAATCAGGAATGCGAAGACGATGAGTCCGGCGAGGAGGGGCTTGCCGCCGGGCAGTTGACGCTCTTCTTGGGGGTAGCGCTTGATGTAGCGACCGACCCAGGCCATGACCGGGGGCATCAGGCCAAAGAGGAACGCGCAGCTGATGCCTCCTGCATACCCTAAAGCGACCAGGAAGATATTCGGGTAGAGAATAGCGATGGTCATGGGGATCCCAAAGACAACAGCGCAAAGTGTGACCCGCCGTAGTCCTTTCTTTTCCCATTTAAGGCCGTCGGCCAAGAAGTCAAAGAAGGAGAGGGCGAGGGGAACGAACGAAGTCGTCAGTGTGAAAAAAGCGAAGAACTTTCCGATCTGAAAGACTTGAGGGACGAGCTCTTTCAGGGGGCCAATCGCATTTTGCCCCTCACATCGAAAGAGCGACGTGAACGAAAAAAAAGAACGTACTGGTGTAG
>CAYNWC010000002.1:7499-11338 GCA_964400805.1 uncultured bacterium
ACACGTTAGGTCCTAATGTTCAAAGCTCACAGACACAAACTGCCAAACCAGATAGATCGCTAGAGGGATCGAGGAACCGAGCACAATGGCCAAGCGGATTTTCTTCGCATTGCGGTCCATGTAAGTCATCAGAGTCGGGATGATGATTTGGTAGGTGAAGGCAGTGAAAAGAATGGGCAGGGCATACCAGGCGCGTCCCCAATCGGTATAGGAGAGGCGATGTACATCGACGTGGGAAAAGGAGACGCCTACGAAGCCCAGGTAGCAGACCACTACGCCGCTGATGAGGAATAGATTCAGCCGGTCGACCGAGTGAGCTCCCAGGTAGACAATGGGAGCCAGAGCTGCCGAGTAAAGAAGCACAGCCGCCCAATTGGGCAAATTCCATCCCGTGATGTCTAGAAGAACGGCGCCTCCTCCCGAAGCGTGGGCGATCATCACCGTGACAAACAAAAACAGATAGAGCACCCAGAAAATCGAGCGTCCGATGGGGCCCAACATCCGGTCCGCCATTGAGATGAAGCTCGTCTCTTTCGGCATCCAGAGGCTCACCTCCAGCAGCAGAAGCCCTGTGCAAAGCATAAATATCCAGCAGAGTAAATAGATCGTCACCGATGGGACAAAGCCCCCCGGCCCCGTGGCTACGGGCAGGGCGAGCATGCCCACCCCGATCGTCGTGCCGGCGATGAGCAAAGCTCCGCCGACAACATGTCCTAGCGAATGGATGATTCTCATAGAAGAGATCATACCGATTTAGCAGGAAAATACAAAACCGAAAAAACATTTTTAGTAAAAAAATAGATATATGGATTATTCTTTTCTCTCTTCTTGAGGGGAGTATGATTCGCGCAATTACACACAATTGTTTGCCTCGCATCGGGAATGGGATCCGCGTCTGTTGCGAAGAACTTGTGAAAATCATCCGGAAGGTTGTTCTTTTCGTGGCTCGCATCTTTCGGGAGCTTGCCCGCAGTTTCTTTGACGATGTTCCCCCTCCTCCGGTCTTTCGGAGAGTCCGCGCTAACCGTGAAATCATAAGGCCACTTGTCGATCAGCCAAAGTCGGCGCGATATTTCCTCAATTTGATCCGCCTATCTCCTTTGGGAAAAAGCCACATTGGCCCTCAGGCTATCGCTTGGGCCGCACAAAGGCCTGTTCGCGTAGATCCTCAGCACCGCTATTTTGAAATCATTCAAGAGGCCTTTAAACTCAGAAATCAAATCGAAGGAGGGGCCGACTGCTCTTCCTCTTATGAAACGTACGAGACCAACGATCCCAATTACTACGCTGGTACAGCAAAATTCGCCTATATCATCTATTCTCTCTGTGGGTTCCAGGAATTAGACCGCCCTGAAAATAGAGATCTATGTGATCTGTTAGATAATCAGGCGATGTGGAATGGAATGAATCCAGCCTATGACTATGCTACGGCTCTCAGCAAAATTTATGCATACCCGGTGGGAGGGGGAGTGCCCGTCGATATCCGTGGGAAATTGAAACATGGGAGGGAAGTCCCTTGGCTTGCCTATCAAGCCGCCAAGGCAAAAAATCGACTCGTCGAGTTTTTTAATAAGGGCTTTCAAAATGAGAACTGCTTTGATGCCCGTGTTGCAGATCTACAAGAGTTTATGTTCAAAATCGAACAGGGGAACTGTGCAGATTTCTATCCGGCTTTAGTCCCGAGTGACAAGGTGGAAACAAAAGTGACCAAGCACTACGAGGCTTTCCGAAACCAGCAGATCCTTAAATTTACCAATGCAAAGAACCTGCCGTATGAAGCCTTTAAGGATCAAGTCGTTAGGGGAGTTGACAACGTCCATACCCGCGATTTTCGTGAAAACTACTATACCCGAGATCGGTTTGCTGGGTATCTCCAGGAGAACGATCAGCCCATTCGCCAAAGAACCAGTACGCTTGCACCTCTTCCCAGGCAATGGCAGTTTGGAATTCCGTATGATAGAACGAAGGATTTTATAGAAGTTCAGTATTATCAGATTAATGAAACGTATCGGCAACTAGGAAAAATAGTTGCATTAAGAGAAGAATTTACCGGAAACTACTATCTGGCTAGGGTCCATCGCATTCGCGGCGACAAGATCGATCTGGATCAGCGGGGAGAGCCGGTCCAAAGGGGTGGGGCCCAGGGCTGGGAACGAATCCTGGATACCTATGGTCTTTAACATAACATGTATTATCAGACGTTAGATTAGGGGGGCTTATGAACACACAACGATCCAAAATCCAATATCGGGGGTCTCTCTTCTGGCTGATCTTTTGGGTGATTCTCTTTTTCCCGATCGCCCTGGTCCTCTTCTTCACCGGCACAGACTTTATCCGTCCCGATGGGACCTACCGTCTCCACTACCACGGCTCCCGCTTCTGGCTCTGCTTCTGGGTTCTTCTCTTTTTCCCCGTCGCCATCCTCCTGTTCTTCCTAAATGGCTTTTCGGTTCAGACGACCACTCCATAACGCGCCTGCAACATTTTGATTGTAAGGTGGTTATAATTAAATTTACTTAAATATGTGAGAAAGTTACAATCTAAAGCGCATAGAGTGTCCTTTGAAACGAAGTACTACTAAAACAACGATCGATCCCCTCCCCATCGTTCGAGAGCTTGGTAGGAAACAAAAGTACAGAGTCAAGCAACATGCGGTTGGTAGGCAAAAAGAACGAGCAGTATCGCTAAAGGATATTTTGTATGTTCTTAAAAATGGATGTCATGAGAAAGAGAAAGACAGCTTCGATGTACGAAGACAAACGTGGAAATATGCCATTCGAGGAAAAACACAAGATGGCGTTGATCTGAGAATTATAGTAGCATTGGCGGAAGGTCTGCTGGCAATTATCACAGTCATCACACCTGCCAAAGGGAAATTATGACGACCCAGAAAAAGAAAACTTTTATCTATAAAGGGCTTGGTGTTCCCGTTAAATTGATCAATGTCCCCATGAAAAAAATCCTGGGAGAATGGTTCATAGACATCAATATGGAAACATTGCAAAGAGTTGTTCTAGAAGCGATCATTCACAAGCCCACTTTTCTATCTGGAGTTGAAATCCGATACATCCGAAAGTATATGGAAATGTCTACAAAGGAATTTGGAAATATATTTGGGGTCAGCCATGCGGCTGTTGTCAAATGGGAAAATGACACCAACGGAATCACTCCTGCCCTAGAACTGTGTATCCGACTCTATATGTTAAATTATTTGAAAGTGAAAGATGAAGAGTTTAGAGCTCTCTACAACGAGATCAATTTGGGGCAGTTATCGAAAAGGCGAAAAGGGACCATCCACCCTATAGCGGTTGATGTGATTAGTTCTGAAGAATTAAAAGTCGCCCTTTAACCCATCAAGGACTGTCTTTCCTTGCTCGATACACCCAGCGCTACAAACTTTGCCTTGTCGGATTCCTTTTGAGGGGATGATCGTAGGGAATCAACTTCAATTTTTGCAAGAATAAAGCGAATTTTAAAAATTCTTGCCTAGCTCAATCTGAGCGAAATAGGATTGATAAGAAGTCCCCAGCTCCGTTTGCAGATCGAGAGAAAAATAGGGTCGGTTATTGTTGGGCAAGAAGAGAATCTTGAACTCAGCGCCGCCTAAATTCTCCATTTTCGTACTGCCAATAGAGATGGGGAAGGTGGAAGCGGCAGCGACAAATTGGGTCGATACAGAGCCAGCATCAAAGGGATATTGATTGACATAGCTTAGCTTCTCTTCGAAGAGAAGGTTTCCCCTGGCGAGACAAAAGTTTTGGTAAAACCGGAGGCCCGCTTCGCTTCGGAGGACAGAGTTGTATTGGCGCTTCATCACGAGATTGAGGCCAGCGGATCCT
>CAYNWC010000002.1:11348-24605 GCA_964400805.1 uncultured bacterium
CTCCACCTCGAATCGAGGAGAGCCGAAGGGCGTAGCGAATTCTAAATGGGGAGTGAGGAGCCAGCCATCTGTATGCGAAGTGGTGGTGAGGGAAAAGCTGTGCCGCGTGTTGCGGAGTTGATAGAGTCCGCCCCAGAGGGTGGCATTCATCCAAAAGTGACAGGTCCGGTAGGCAGCGTAAAGATAGGCCATCTCCTCCTGGACTTTGCTATGGCCTTGCTGCGATCCATAGTGAGCGTAGTTGTAGGCATACCCCACGCCTATCCCCGTCAGCAGGTGAAGAGAGCCGTAATCAAAACCGAGGAGTCCCCCACCGATCTCATTGGTGACAGAGGGATTTTCTCCGTTCGCTTCTTGACGTACATAGTTGCCAAATGGACTTGCCCATAACGTATACTTCGGGTGTTGAGGCGATGGGCAAGGAGCGCAAGTTTCTTGTTCTTCTTCGTCCAGCTCTTCTGCAGTTCCTAATTGGAAGGATTGGGCAATCGTCCTTTCAGACTGATCCCGTCCGCCTGTACGCCAAAATCTGCTTCGGGTAATGAGATGGGATTCTAAAGCATAGGTGGCTGCGAGCTGCATATTGACAACATTGAGATACGACCCAAAGGAAGTAGGGGTTATATTGGTTAAAGCGACACTATTAATACCTCCGAGATCCAATAATGATGGAAACCCATCGCCAGAAAGGAGCGTCAAAGTGCCATTGGGGGCAACTAAAAGAGCGAATGGGCTGTTTGCCTCTGTATCCCTCCCTCCAATCAGGGCTATCCCCGCATCGTTAATGGCCACGGTATTAATGCCTCCTACGGCAGGAAAGTCGCTTGTAGAGAGGAGTGTTAGGGTCCCATCGGGCGCCATCAGCGCAGCAAAAGGGGGAAAACCGTCTGCCTCAGGAGTCCCTCCGATAATTCCAGCTCCCGCACTGTTGATCGCCACACTCGTGACGGTATCTTGGCCGGGAAAAGAGGTATTGAAGAGCAGCTGAGTCACAGTCCCATTCGGAGTCACGAGGGCAACGTAAGGGTTTGTAAAGAGTCCTCCTCCAACGAGGCCAACTCCGCTGTTATTGATCGCGACAGAGTTGATTTCTCCAGCTGACGTAAGGTTTCCTCCAAAAAGTTGTGTGACTGTTTCGTCGGGAGCGACGAAAGCTGCATAACCTCCACTCGCCATTGGTCCTCCGATGAGCCCAACTCCATTCTCATTGATGGCGACAGTGGTGATATTTATCGCCGATGAAAGACCTCCACCCGAAAGTTGAGTAATTGTTCCGGACGAAATGACGCGAGCCGCATAACCTGATCCCAAGCCTCCTCCTCCGATAAGGCCAACTCCAGTGTCATTTAGGGCGACAGTGTTGATAACGTTGATCGAAGAAAGGCCTGCGCCAGAAAGAGGTGTGATGGTGCCATCTAGAGCGACAAAGCTGGCGTAACCCGCATTACTTCCCCCTCCAAAAGCATCCGATTTATTCACGCTCACCCCTCCGACAAGCCCGACACCGGCGTTATTGAGAGATACGCTGTGAGTCTCTCCACTTGCGGGGATTTGACTTCCGCTTAAAGGTAAGAGAGATCCATTCGGCAGAACAAAGGCGATATAAGGAGGCATGGCAGCACCGGTTCCTCCAATCAAACCGACTCCCTGAGCATTGATAGAAACAGTGTTGATACCAATCGCAGAAGGAATGCTTCCAACAGGGAAGAGCGTCTCATTAGGCTCTACAAAAGCGGCATAAGGCCCTCCATCATTGTTCCCCCCAATGAGGCCCAAAGGTTTCTCTGTTGCTTGGCCGCTTATGATCGGAATCATTAGTAGGAAGGCATAGGTCCGCTTCATAAATCCCCCTTTTTGACTCGAAAGTAGCAAAAAGGGAGTTAATTAAAAACGGAAACTTACCAATAATTGAAGTTTTGCTCAGACTCGTCTTCTTGGAGTCGCTCCCCTGCTGGATTGTATCCCGGTGGAGGATTCAGGGTTGCGCTCTTCTGGATTTTCTTGTAGTAGCTCTTCGACTTGCCGACGAGAACGCTATTCTTGAAGGTGAGCGGAGGCGTTTGATCATCGTAAAACCAAACGTCATACACGTCTTCATTCAATGTATAGCTCTCATAGCGCGAGGGAGCGCCTAACAGATCGGTGACCTCTGACTCGGTCATTCCGACTTTGGCTTGGGAAAGCTGGGTCTTGGGAGCGGCTGCTATGGAGGGTGTCCATGGCTTGACAAAGGAAGGAGGTCCCATGGAAAGAGGCTCTTGCTTTTCCCGCTGGACGATCTCTTTCACTCCGAGGTAATAGTCTGCAGAAAGCCCGACCAGCAACCCATTCTTGAAAGTAATGGGCGGAGAGATGGGATCGTAAAACCAAACTTCATAGGGTTCTTCATCCAAATCAAAGTTTTCTGTCTGGCCGGGCGTTCCTAGAACGGCAGCGACTTGCTCTTGGGTCATGCCTTTAAAAAGATCAGCGTATTTCTCCTCTTGACTCTCCCCTATCAATAAAGTGGTAGGACGAGGAGCGGGAGCTGGCGCCGCAGGAGCGGGCGCTGGCGTTGTTTGGGGCTTGAAGCTGCGGAGCGCATTTTCAAACTCGACATCTTCCTCAGCTGGGGTCTTTTTGGGAGGCGTGGGGTTTTCCGTTGCGACCTGCTCGGCTTGCGCTTTCATGGCAAAGTAATACCACTGGTAGCCCGTACCGACGAGGATTCCATTCTTGAAGGTGAGCGGTGTGAGATTTTGAGGGACCATGCGCGTTTGATCAAGTCCTGTGGGGCGCGTCACATAGAACCAAACGTCATAAACGTCTTCGCCTGCCTCAAAGCTCTCGTAGCTATATGGCTTGTGCATGATCTGAATCACTTGCTTTTCGCTCATCCCCTTTCGCACCTTGGCAATGTGATAGAGGTTGTTTTGGGAAATGGCGTCGTATTGCAGCCCATTGCTCGCCATACAACCGGCTAAACAGGCGGAAGAGATTATCACCCAAGAGTATTTCATATTCTTGAGCCATACTGTAAATGGGAGTGGATGTCAAGAGGGTCTATTTCTTCGCTTCATCATTATCGCGGAACCAAAAGCCTTTCCGCTTCTTTTTCTTGCGACCTGGAGTCAGGGTGCGGGTCTCGGATGTATAGGGAGCGGCCGGCAGAGAGGTCCGCGCGGTAGGCTGGGGAGGAGGCGCCTCTTGGCGGATGGGCGCTGCGGTTTGTTGTAGAGTCCCCTCTCCCCTCTTTTCTGGTCTAGCGTCAATGGGCTTCGACTCGGGGAAAGCGATGAGCTTTTTGAGCTGTTGCTCCCGAATGGAGCGGGGAATCGGAGCGCGAAAGGGCGTCGCGTTTCCTTCATCGGAGGAGTGCATCCCTTCATGCGAGACCGCTTCGATAATCCGCTCGAGGTGGGGCTTGAGCCGCTTGAGCGCTTCGCGCAAGGGCTCTTCTTTGGGATCTTTGATGTGCATCGACTGGCAGAGCTTGCCAATGGTGTCTTGCACTTGGTCGATCAGTCGCTGCGCTTGACGAGCGATGGGAAGAGTGGGTTGTTGCAAAGGAGACGCGAGTGCTGGCTCGCCAATCCATTTCTCCACTTCAGAATGGAGCGATGTCAATAGAGTAACCGGCTGGCGAATGGATCTTTTTGGGACCTCTTCGGAGAAGAGGGATTGTGGAATGGAAAAGCGCTGCTGCAGGATGGCCGAAATGGGAGGACTGCGCTCAGCCAACGGAGCGAGAGCTTGAACGAGCTTCAAAAGGAGATCTTGAGCTTTAGACCACTCAATGTGTTCCATAAGACCTTTTAAAAGGTTATTGACAATATCATATTAGACGGGGAAATTGAAAACAACGCATTTAAATTTTTCTATGGTTATAGTTCTATTTATTTTATTAGGCATGGCGAGTGGGCTTTTAGGGGGGCTCATTGGGATCGGAGGCGGGGTGATCACTGTCCCCTTCCTCTATTTAATTTTTCATTACATGGGGATGGCCGAAGAGAACCTGATGCGGGTGGCGATTGCGACCTCTTTGGCCGCGGCGGCGATCACCTCGGGGGTAGCGACGCTGGTCCAGTGGCGGAAAAAAGCGATTGATTTGCGGGCGATCCGCTATCTGGCTCCGGGTCTTTTCGTTGGCTGCGCAATCGGCTCTTGGCTTGGCTATGCGCTGCCCAATCTCTGGTTGCGCGAGGGATTCGGTGTGATTGCCATTGGATTGGGATTGTATTTTTGCTTCCCTCGCCTCCCCCATCTTCGGCTCGGTTCAGAACCCAACCGGGGCCTTTCCCTGATCGGTTTGCTCATCGGCACCCTCTCCAGTCTTCTCGGTATTGGAGGAGGATCTTTGGTGTTTCCGATCTTCTTAGGCTACCACTTGCCAGCGAAAAATGCGGCTGCATCGGCTTCCCTGTCCACCTGGATCAGCACTCTGGTTGGAACACTCGCCTATCAAACTCTTGCGGTGTATCATCCCCTCTCTGCGGAAGGCTTATTTGGGTATATTGAAGGGTTGGCATTCATTGCGATCAGCGCAGGAGCGTGTTTCACTGCCCCCATTGGAGTGCATCTCTCCCACCGGCTCGATATCGCCCCCATCAAACAGATCTTTGGCGTCTCTTTGGCCCTGGTGGGGCTTTCTCTACTTTTGATTTAATCCCAGCGGCGCGATTTCTTTTTGTTGGCTTTGGGCTTTTGGGACTTCACTTGAAAATCGACTTCCGCATCGTCAAACCAAGCGACGAGCCCGTCGTATGCCGAACGGACATAGTCCATGAGTTGTCGGTCGTGGCCTGAGGTCATCACCCACACGTAGGCGCCGAACAGAATGATCATCCAAAGTAACTTTCTCATCCTATACCCAAACAACTTCAAAATTTGGTTTCTGACTGCGTCGAGCAGCCGCTGCTTTTGAGTCCGCCTGCATCGCTCAACTTATTCAAGTTGAGCTGCTTCGGCGCCCGCTTCGCTTGACTCAAAATCAGGGCGCCTCCTTGTCATATTCCCAAATTTTGAAGTCATTTGGGTATAATCTGAAGAGTACCTCCGGCAAGATCCAGAAAGCAAGAGGTTTTCCTTTGCAAAAAGAGAGGCGAGCCGTTAGTGTAGATTCCTTACAAAAGGGGTTCGTATGGCGCAAGTTACGTTAAAAGGCAAACCGATTAAAACGAGCGGGAATCTCCCCTCTTTGCAAATGAAAGCTCCCGATTTCCGATTGGTCGACAAAGATCTGAAAGAGCACACGCTGCAGGAATTTCAGGGCAAACGAAAGTTGATCGCGACAGTGCCCAGTTTGGATACGAGCACGTGCAGTTTGATGACCAAGCACTTCAATGAGTTCGCCAAAAAACATCCGGGAATAGCCATTCTCACGGTCTCGGCCGATCTTCCATTCGCGCAAAAGCGATTTTGCGAACAGGAAGGCGTTCATAATGTTTTGACCCTTTCGATGATGCGGGATAAAGAGTTTGGCAAAGCCTATGGCA
This sequence comes from uncultured bacterium, assembly GCA_964400805.1. Lineage (GTDB taxonomy): Bacteria > Chlamydiota > Chlamydiia > Chlamydiales > SM23-39 > REEB52. Next base: position 16,823 of record CAYNWC010000002.1, read on the forward strand.
TTTTGATTCAAGATGGGCCTTTGGCGGGAATCTTGGCCCGTTCGGTCTTTGTCCTCGATGAAAAAGACCATGTTCTCTATGTCGAGTTGGTTCCAGAAATCACCCACGAACCGAATTACCACAACGCGCTGGAAGTGTTGCAAGGACATCGAGCTAAGCTCTGATGTAACGAGGGTAGTGGGGCTCCCAGACGTGGGCGGCGATCTCCTTTTCGATCTCTGAGGGAGCGATCTTCGCGACCTTCTCTTTGCACGCTTGCCGGGCCACGGCCAAAGCGATCTGCTGACTCACTTTGCGCACCTCTTCAATTTGGGGAAAGAGAGAGGCGGTGGGGCTGTGGAGGGCGGGAGAAAAGGAGGCGAGCGTGCGGGCCGCCTCTAAGAACATCTCATCGGTGATTTGAGTGGCTTGGGCCGCGAGGGCGCCGAGTCCCATGCCGGGGAAAATATAGACGTTATTGCACTGGCTGATCTGATCGGTTTTCCCCTGATAAGTCACGGGTGGAAAGGGGCTGCCGGTGGCGAGGAGCGCCTTTCCCTTCGTCCATTGAATGAGCTCTTCGGGCGTGCATTCTGCTTTAGAGGTGGGATTGGATAGGGGGAAGATGATCGGCCGCTCGGTATGGCGGGCCATCTCCGCGATGATCTCTTGCGTAAAGGCGCCTGCTTGCGCAGATACGCCGATGAGGATGGTGGGATGCGCTTGGGAGACCACATCGAGGAGTGAGATTCTCTCTGAACGGATGTTCCACCCCTGCACTGCTTTTTGAGGTTGCACATAGGGGCGCTGTCTCTCATCGACATGGGGCGTGCTAAAATGGATGAGCCCCTCGATATCGATCAGGAAGATCCTCCGGTGCGCCTCTTCGCGATCTAGCCCTTCATCGACCATCTCTTGGACGATCATGTCGGCGATCCCTGTCCCCGCTGAACCGCCCCCTAAGATCGCCACTCGCTGTTGGTAGAGTTTTTCCCTTTTAACTAGAACCGCCGCCAGCAGAGCTCCGAGTGTCACAGCCGCCGTCCCTTGGATGTCGTCGTTGAAAGAGAGAATTTGCGCCCGGTAGCGATCGAGGAGCTTGCGCGCGTTATTCTTTCCAAAATCCTCCCACTGAATGAGCACTTTGGGATAACGCTTCCGCACCGCTTTGACAAAGCGATCCACAAAGGCATCATACTCGGGACCTGTCAAGCGGGGCTGGCGCCAACCGAGGTAGAAGGGATCTTTGATCAAATCGGGGTTATTGGTTCCCACGTCGAGGATGATCGGGAGGGTGCGAGCTGGATGGATGCCACCGAAGAGCGTATAGAGCGAGAGCTTGCCGATGGGAATCGTCATCCCCCCGATCCCCTGGTCGCCGAGGCCTAAAATTCGTTCTCCATCAGTCGCGACGATCACTTCGACCTGCTTGAGGGGGTATTGATCTAAAATCTCTTCCAACCGATCGCGCAGCGGATAGGAGAGATAGAGGCCCCGCTGGTGGAAATAGAGGCGGCTATATTGGATGGCCGCATCGCCTACCGTGGGAGTATAGATGATGGGGAGCATTTCTCTCGGATAGCGGGCGACAAATTGGTAAAAGAGAAGCTCATTGCGGCTCAACAAGGCGACGAGACTCTCATACTTCTCTAAAGGCGTTCGCTTTTGGCTGAAATTGTGGTAGCTGCGGGCGATCTGGTCTTCGACCGTGCTGATCCGCGGCGGGAGCAATCCGTTGAGGCCGAGGGCGTCCCGCTCTTCTTGGGTAAAGGCTGTCCCCTTATTGATCAGAGGATGATTCAGAACCTCAGCGCCTCGTAGGGAAATAGGAATCGTTTCCATCCCCTCTACATGTCTCTTTTATTTGTTTTAGTCAAACAGGATGGTGTCCCGTTATTGTGCGATCTTAAGTTCGTGACTTTAAAAGGTTTGTATTTTTTGTTTTTGGTATAATTTTTACTTACATTAAAGTTTAATGTTTGATATAATATTACGCATAAATATGAGGTAATATGACTAATACAACAAACTTAATTTCATGTAATAGTAGCCCTGCAGTCTCTACGCTGGAGACAGCGCCTGAAGAGATTCACGCATCCCTTTTAACGAAGATTGCAGCAGTGGCGCGATTTGCGCTCTTCATACTCCCTGCCTGTGTTTTGACGGGTGTCTTTGGGTTCGACGCGTTTAAGAATGAATTCAGAAATCTGTCCAAATCTTTCGGAATAGATGATAAAAAGGCTTTGGCAATTGTAAACGAAGTGACTCAGCGCTTTCTTAATAAGGAAGATGCATGGACGTTGGCGAAGTATGCCCAGGAAGAAGCGGACAAGATGCGCGGCTCTCTGTTGGGATGGCATCTCCATAATTTCGATGCCATTGCTCGCTTAGACGCACTTGCAGTGAACGTGCTATACCTTGACTCACTTTTTAAGATTCGAGAGAAAGCAGTTGCAGCTCCTGCAGCTTAAGCATTAAGGGCAGGGTACACTCCCCTGCCTTCTCCATTTTTTCTACGAGAATTTCAGACAAGAGAAGCAACGAGCGGCTCAGCTGCTGCGGGGTTATCTCTTCGCACACGCGCTTCTTGAGCAACATAATAGAGGCGGACTGCGCCTCGCATTACCAGAATGAGCGCCATTGTAGTAACGCCAGCTATCACCATCCCTGAGCCCGTTTGGGCCAGAATGCCAATCGCAATGCGCATGGGTTTCGAAAGATTTTGAACTGACTGTTGCTGGATCACGTATTCCGCTATCTTAGTTGCCGGATAGACGCAACCAACTCCGCTCACGCCCGCAGCTAAAAATTGGGCTGTATTCTCGTTGACACTCCCATCCCGATTGCGGGCCATCATTTCTGAAGCGACAAAAAGTTGAATAATTCCTATGGCTGCGGCTGCTGCGGCAATTACCAGAATCTCTGTATTTTGATCGAGAAAACCTTGCGAAATCCCCCCAAGACCAATAGCGATATTACACACTCCAAGAATGAATAAACCGCCCGAAACGCCCAATTTGAAAAGAGGAGCGCATGTTCTCACAACATGGATCGCTCTCTCTTTGCAAGAAACGAAACACTCTCGACTGCAGCAAATCCGTGCTGCCTGAAATGCATTTTTCACTCTTTGCCGGACAGAAGGCGGTTCGACATTAACCGCCGCCACAATTGCTGGTACAGAAACTTCTCTTTGTCGCAGTTCAATGACAGACATTTCGACCTCCAAATTAAGCGGAGTAAGCTACAGGAGAGGCGGAATTCGCGCAATCAAATTGTTAAAACTCGGGAACGGGGCGTTTGCGGAAGAGGAAGGCGACGGTAAGGAGCCAGCCGAGAAAGACGAGGAGAGAGAGGGTGCTGACGAGGGGCAGGAGGGCTGCGCCAGCGAGGAATTGGAGGGCGATCAGGCCGAGGGAGAGGAGCCCTTTGGAGGTGCGGTAGGCAAAGACGTCGATGAGGGCCTTGGCCCGGAACTTGGCGTCAAGGGGAAGGGGGGCGTAGAGCCCTTCGCGCAATATGCCGAAGAGGGAAAAGTCGACGGCTTTGAGAAAGAGGTAGGAGAAAGAGATCATCGCGAAGGAGGGCCAGGCAAGAGAGGAAAGAGTGGAGAGGCAGAGAAGGAAGGGAATGAGAAAGTGACTCCCCCGTTGGCCGAGGAAGCGAGTGAGGATGAAACCTCCGAGGAATTGAAGGAAGAGGCTGACGAGGTTGACGAGGCCGACGAGGCGCCCGCAATAGGCGGTGCGGAGGTCTTTTTCGAGGATGGTGATCTCAAGATGGGCGTTGAAGCGGTACTCCATGAGGCCGACGGAGATTTGCATGAAGATGACGAGGAGGAGGATGGCGATGAGGGCGGGAGAGCGGCGGATGAGCGAGAGAGCTTCGGCAGGGCGCGGGTTGGCGGTGAGGTCGCTGGGAAAGGTGGCGGTTTGAATGGCCGAGCGTCGGAAAGCCATGGTGTAGGCGAAGATGAGGAGAATATAGATGGGAGCGGTGAGGTAGAGGATCTGCTCCGAGCCTAAGTGGAGGGCGAGGAAGCTGGGGACAAGACTACCGAGGATGGCGCCGAGGGTGCCCATGCCGTAGATGAAGCCATAGAGGGATTTGCCGCGCGCGGGGAGAATCGTGCTGTGGATGAGAGACCAGATCTGCTTGAGCATAAAGAGAACATAGATGTCTTTCCAGGCATATTGGAAAAAGAGGAAGTAGGGATAGGAGGCGTAGAGAAGGCCGGCGAGGGCATTGATGGAGAGAGTGAGTATGGCGAAGAGACAGAGCATGCGGAGGGGGCCGATTTTGGGGAGGAAGCGGTTGTAGAGGTAGACGACAAAGAGGTTGAGCGGGACGGTGGCGAGCCAAACGAGAGGATAGGCTTGAGAGGAAAAGAGAGTGAGAAAGAGGGCGTTGCTCGTGGGGCGCAAAATGGCATAGTCAGCGCAAATGCAAAAGACCGAAAGCATAGCAAAAAAGAGGAACGATTTTTCAGGGCGATTCATGCATTCTCAAGGAAATTGACGAGCGCATAGTCATGCTCGGGAGAGATATAGACCCAATTGGATTTCTTAGAGGGTACTTTGAGGAGAAGATCGGAACAATCGCGCGCTTTTTGGATGATCACATGGCGGCGCGATACGGGAAAGGAGAGGCGGTCCAGGGGCTGCTCTACTTTGTGAAATTCCCAATCGATATCGGTATCGTGCAATTTGTGCTTGGCTTTGAACTGTTTGAGATCCTCTTCGGAGAGGGATTTGGTCAAGGCGATGGCGCGGAAGCGGTGTTGGCGGAAGATGACGCATTTGGCGTCGGCGTGACCGGGGAGCTTGGGGTCTTTGGCGGCCTTATTGAGCGCCGAGATCACATCGGTGTCGCTGAGGGCTAAGAATTCATCGACGCTTTCCAACTGTTTTGCGTAGTTGGCTTTCATGTAGCGGCGCAAGTGAAAGTTGTAGGCTTTTACGGAGGAGTATTGGTAGATGCGGCGGTGCATGAAGTGGCGGGCCAAGAGGAGCGCTTCGCACGACTCGAGGCCGTTTTCGTCGATGCCGAGTTGGAGCTCATCCGCTCCCCGATCGACGCTGGGCAAGATGCGGAGGCTTTCGATCAGTTGATGGTAGTCAAAAAGGCCGTAGGCTACGCCGGTGCTCTTCGCATCGCGGAGGAGATAGTCGATTCGGTCGGCACCGAAGAAATCGCCGGTGATCACTTCAGAGACGATCCGCTCCCAAGGAGTGAAGGTATGGCCGGTGAGCGATTTCCACTTTTCTTCGCCGACGGAGATCTTCTTGATATCTTCGACGATGTCCCGCTCGATGAGATCCTGCAGGTAGGCGGGGGCTTTACGGAGCTTATCCCAGACGGGGGCGAGATAGGAGCTGTCGATGATCTTAAGGGTCCAGTGCTCGTGGCCGAGGGCGCCGAGGAGATCTTTTTCCGCGACATGGGAGAATGGGAGATGCCCCAGGTCATGGCAGAGGGCCGCCATCCGGAGAACGCGGCGCCAGTAGAGATAGTCAGAGGAGCCTTTGCGAGGGGCGAAGTGGAAGACATCGGGACGCACTGACTTGCAGATCTTCTCGAACATCAGCGTCGCGAGCGCCATCACTCCTAGTGAGTGTTCGAAGCGGGTGTGCGTAGCGCCTGGATAGACCAGGTAGGCGATGCCGAGTTGATGGATATAATGGAGCCGTTGAAAAGGGAGGGAGTCGATCAGCTCTTTTTCGAACTCATCGAAGGGAATGAACCCATGCACCGCATCGTAAATTTTTTTGTCTGCGTATAGGAAATCTTTTACCATAGGGCCTGTAGGGCCTATTATCTCCGAATCCGCCATTCTCATCAATCAATCGGGCCTTGGTTTGCTTTCTTGGATGTAGGAAGCGGTCACTTGGACGAATTCGGCCTTGCGCTGCAATTCCTTAAGGTTCCGGGCTCCCCCATAGGTCATGCCGCTTCGGATGCCCCCCAAAAGGACCGCGATCAATTCTTCGGCCGTTCCGGAGACTGGTCCCCAAAAAGCGATCCCCTCGGCCACCGTCTTGGCCTTGAGTCCCCCGTAAAAGTCATTTTGGAAATCGGTCGAGGCCTGTCCGCGGAATTTGGCTTCATAGCCCGAGGGGATCTTCTCGTTTTTCCGCTTGGGAGAGGCCGACTCCAGCGTTTGGCCAAACAGCTTGCCGACCATCACCGTACTTGCCCCCGCCGCTAGGGCTAAGACGACGTCGCGGCTCGTTCGGATGCCCCCATCGGCGATGAGGGGGACGCGGAGCTTGTCAGCGATGCGGGCGCAATCTTGGACCGCGCTGAACTGCGGGACGCCAAAACCGGTCACCATCCGCGTGGTGCATGCGGCGCCGGGTCCTACGCCCACCTTCACCGCGTCGGCCCCTGCGTTGACCAGATCGTGGTATGCCATTGCGGTGCAGACATTCCCCGCGATGATCTCCTTGTCTGGATGGGACCTCTTCAATTCTTCGATATGTTGAAACATCCGATCAGAATGGCCGTGGGCCACATCGATGCAAGCGCCCAGCGCCCCTAGATCGAGGAGTTTTCTCGTTTCATCCAATTTTTGGATGCCGCAGGAGATGAATGTTTTGTCTCGATACTTTTTCACCCACTTCTCCTGCTCTTCCATCGGGGTGAAGCGGTGAAAAATCGGGATCGACCCTTGCGCGATCAAGATATCGGCCAACGGTTCGCTCATCACCGTGTCCATATTGGCGGCCAAAATGGGGATGCCAATGCGCAGTTTTTTGGTGAGCCAACTCTCGAGAGACGGTTCTGTCCTCGAAGGGATGTTGTTGAATTGCGGCACTAAGGCCACATCGTCGTATGTCAAAGCGTGTCGCATATCACATAGACTAGGAGAAATTTCTCTTTTTCGCTATTGTTATTTGCATGATTTCCGTTTGTATCCTGACAAAGAATGCGGCAACGACTCTACGCGCGACCCTCGATTCAGTCTGCGCGTTTCCCGAAGTGCTTCTCCTTGACAATGGTTCGACTGATGCCACTCTTGCCATCGCGCAAACCTATCCCAATGTGCGCATCGTCGAGACGCCCTTCATTGGATTTGGACCCTTGCGCAATCAAGCGGCCAGCCTGGCCACGCACGATTGGATCCTTGCGCTCGACAGCGATGAGACCCTCTCCCCTCCCCTCTTGCAGGCCCTTTCCCAACTCGTTCTCGACCCTTCCGCCTCCTACGTTTTTCCCCGCCATAACTATTACAACGGCAAGCGAATCCGCGGCTGTGGCTGGGATCCCGAAGAGGTGGCTCGCCTCTATCATCGCAAAGAGGCCCGCTTTTCGACCCACCAGGTTCACGAGTCGCTCATCGCCCACAAAAAGGAGCGCCTCCCCTATCCCCTGCTCCACACTCCCTACCGCTCCACCGCCGAATTCCTCTCGAAAATGCAACACTATTCGAGCCTCTTTGCCGAGCAATACTGCGATCAAAAGTCCTCCTCGTTTGCCAAGGCGTTGCTCCATGGTTTTTACGCCTTCTTTCGGAGCTACTTCCTCCAGCGGGGCATTCTCTGCGGTGCCGAAGGATTCATCATTTCCTTCTACAACGGCAACACCGCCTTCTACAAATATCTCAAGTTGAAAGAAGCGAACGATAGGCTTTAAGAGAAAACTTTTTCCAGGTGGGCGAGGATTTTTTCTTGTTCCATCAAGTTCCCTGTCTCTTACTTACTGAACGGCGATATAGACCTTGATTTCTGGGTTGTCTGTGGGATGGAAGTCAGGGCGGTAAAGTTCAAAGTCGGTTGTATAGGCGCGAGGGAGGTCGGAATTCCAA
>CAYNWC010000003.1:0-21247 GCA_964400805.1 uncultured bacterium
CACCGGAATGGGAAGCTGCCTTTGGTGACTCACTCCCAGGAGGCTCAACTCATGGCAAAGGGCCAACTCATACACCTGCTCTAACAGTCCAGGCCCTAAACTCGACTGGACTTCCAGCGCTGCCTGAATGATCCGATCGGAAAGATCCATAGAAATACCCATTTTTTGTGGTGAGATATTTTATTCAAAAAAATTTTAGGGCGCAATCTTTATTGAGAGAGCACAATCTGAGAAGGCTGGATGACGGTGTTGATGAAACGACGGGGAATCCAGAGGCCTTGGCATAGAAAGAGAGTCATGTCGATATACACTTCCCGTTCCGATCCGTTGGGAAGGACCACGAAGGCGGAGAGGGAGCAAAGAAAGAAGTTTCTATCGCCCACGCCGTGACTCAAAGACCGGTACTCAAAACGAGAGCGATCGCTTTGAAAAAACGAGCGGTGCATTTCGATGAATTGGTTCACATCGGTCACTCTGACGCCGCCAGGTAAATTGGCGAAAAAAGGGGCTTGAATTTGGGGCGCGAGGGCCGCGGCAAATTGCTTTAGATCCTTAGCGCAAACCGTGTCCAGATAGGCGGAACCAGTCGATACCGCAGGATGGCAGTCAGGAGTGACTTGTTCGAAAACTTGAAATGTCATAAGGCTCCAGTATACACTAACTGGCACAAAATGGAACTAGTGAATGTAAAATCAATCATTCCGAGCATCCAAGTGGATCTTAGGTATGCTACGGTGGACAACTTCACCGGACAGGTGGTTTATGACTTTGCAGAGTGCCTGTTGCTTAAAGAAACGGCATTGAAGTTGGCTGAGGCACAGGCGGAGTTGGAAGCGAGGGGCTTGGGGCTTAAGATTTGGGATGGCTTTCGCCCCATGGCGGCGCAGTGGAAGTTTTGGGAACTGATGCCCGATGAGCGATATGTGAGCGATCCGAGAAAAGGGGGCAGACACACGCGGGGTACAGCAGTCGATGTGACGTTGGTAACAGGAGAGGGGACAGAGTTGGCGATGCCTTCGGCGTTTGACGACTTTAGCGAAAGGGCGCATCGAGAGTATGCCGGCGGCTCCGCCGAAGCGAGGGAGAATCGGAACTTGCTGCAAGAGGTGATGGAAAGGCATGGCTTTGTGGGGCTGCCCACCGAATGGTGGCACTTTGATCTTTTGGGCTATTCTTAAACTTGATATGATCGATTCTGACCTATGGGAAAACGTCTCTTTGATGTTCTATTCAGCGTGGTTGTCCTGATTCTCGCAGGCCCTTTGTTTTTGATCTGCGCGTTGGCGGTGAAGTGCTCCTCTACGGGACCTGTTTTTTATGCGCATTCGCGGATTGGCCATCGCGGCAGGGGATTCGGCTGCTGGAAATTCCGGACGATGTATCAGGATGCCGACGCGCGGCTGAGGCCCCTTTTGGCTTCCGATCCCGCCTTGATGCAAGAGTGGAACACCTATTTTAAACTGAAGGTGGATCCGCGTATTACACCAGTGGGAAAATTCCTGCGCAAAACCTCCCTTGATGAATTGCCCCAGATTTGGAATGTGTTTAAGGGAGAGATGAGCGTCGTGGGACCGCGCCCTTTGACGCAACATGAAGTGACCCATTATCTGCGCGAAAGGGCGACGAAAATCCTTTCGGTGCGGCCCGGTCTCACCACTCTTTGGATCACACAAGGGCGCAATCGCCTCTCTTTAGAAAAGCGGATCGAGTTGGAGGAATTCTACGTGACGCATCGCTCCTTTTGGCTCGATTGCAAATTGATCGCGCGAACGGCCCTACTGATGATCTTTCCGAAGGGAGCCTATTGAATGAATATCCTCGTTGTAGGCGGCGCCGGATACATCGGCAGTCACGTGTGCCAGGCTTTGGCAGCCGAGGGATTCACTCCGATTGTCTATGACAATCTCTCGACGGGGCACCGGTGGGCCACCCAATTCGGTTCGTTGATTGAGGGGGATCTAGAGGATGAGGAGGCCCTTCTCAAGGCATTTGAACAGGTGCAGCCGAAAGCGGTCATCCATCTGGCCTCATTGATCAATGTGCGCGATTCGATCGTCAATCCCTCCCTCTACTATCAAAAGAATCTCGGCGGCGCACTGACGCTGTTGAAAGTGTTGGTGAAGACGGGTGTTTTGGACCTGGTTTTTTCCAGCACGGCGGCCATTTACGGAGCTCCCCAATACGTGCCGATTGATGAGAAGCATCCGAAGGCACCGCTCAACGCCTATGGGAAGACGAAGTGGGCCATCGAGGGGATGTTGGAGGATTTTGCGCATGCTCATGGGCTCCGTTTTGCCGCCTTGCGCTATTTCAACGCTTGCGGGGCCGATCCGAGCGGTCTCATCGGGGAAGCTCATGAGCCAGAAACGCATCTGATCCCTCTGGTGATCCGGACGGCCCTCGGCACACGGCCCCGCTTGAAAATCTATGGGACCGATTACCCTACTCCCGACGGCACAGCGGTCCGCGATTACGTCCATGTACTCGACCTGGCCGATGCCCACGTCAAAGCGCTCCGCTATCTCTTTGCCCAACGCAAGTCTCTGCAGGCCAATCTCGGCACCGGAGCGGGCTATTCGGTCAGAGAGATCATCGATGCAGTGAACCGCTTTGCGGGCAAAGAGGTTCCTGTTGAAGAGGTGCCGCGTCTGGCTCACGATAGCCCGATTCTCGTGGCCGATCCTTCTTTGGCTAAGAGCCTTTTGGGCTGGGAACCCAAACATTCAGACCTGCAGACCATCCTCTCGACAGCCTGGAAGTGGCATGCGAAAGAGCCTCTCTCTCTCCTAAAGGACCTTATGAGCAAGGAGGCTTCTGAAATAATATAACTAAGTTTGTTATGTTTTAGATACTTAATTGAGTTTTCTTCTTTATAATTGTAATTAAAGTAATTTCTGTTACAATAAGCCGTGAGGGCGTAAAAGGAGAAAACCATGTCTGATATGCAAGAGTTTGAGATGAACCAAGGGTTTGACCCCATGGCGGTTCTCCCCGGGCAAAAAGCCGAGGCGGGTGAACCAATGACCAAAAATTTAAACAAAGTGGATGAAACTATCGATGGCCAGAGCTACTTCCTGGGTGAAGTGCCTCAAGCTCATCTCGTTGATCCATGCGCATTTCTACCATTGAATTCAGACCGTTTGATCGGCTCTGTCAATATGGTCGAAAAACTACTTTTTGAAGTAGGGACTCTGATCGAAGAGGAAGTCAATGCAATCCAAAAACTCCAGCAGCGGATTACCTTCTGGGAAGATCGGATTGAAAAGAACCGCTCTTTGATCAAGAAGAACGAGCTCACCATCAAGCAGAACAATACCGATGCGCTCTACGACAAGAAAAACCGCGATTATTGGTTTGGTAGAGGGGAAGATGTCGATATCGATTATTCTCATGCAGAAGTAGCTTCCCGTTCGCAAGATTGGGCTTGGCTCATCAAGAAATATGGCCTGAAAAATCCAGATGGAACGGAAGTCAATTCCAAAAATCCTTGTGTTGAAGAGCTTTGCAACGGAGAGGCGAAAAACCTCGCCGCTGAGTATCGCGCAACGGGTAACAAATATGAAAATGCGCGCAAAGAAAAAGAAGCTGAGAACAGCCGCTTGGTGCGTGAAATCGCCAAATTGCACAATACAAACGATGCTCTGCAAGGGTATATTTCAGCGACCTATGCAAATGACATCGAACCTCTCCAAGATGGCGTCTTGCTCTTGAAAGAGTTTGGCGTGAAACTCAAGGCTTTAGGACAAGATGAGAAATCGACCTATTGCCAAATGAGAGAGTGGGCTGAGCCTTTCTTGAATGACTTCATCAAGGCGAATTCTCGTGTGCCACAACACGTCGTCACTCAGTTCCGCAAACTGAGCTCAATCCCCCTTCCTCCAGAATATTGCTAATCGTCCCCCCGGATCGTTGCAGAGGCGCAGTTCTCAAAAGACTGCGCCTTTTCTTTTTTTAAAAGGGGAGCCAATATGGATGGATCCAGAGAGCCTTGCAGTGCAATGATATCGATCTGAGAGGGAGTGACGAAGCGCGCTTGGAGTTTGAGGTCGCTGTTCTCGAGAAAAAACTCGAGGGGCGTATCGGGGCCATTTTGATGGACGGCAATGCGGAAAGGCCACCGATTGGGGCTAAAGATCGATTGCCCGTCGAAGAGGGGCGAGAAATCGCTCTGATGAGTTAAGTAATGAAGGATCGAGGGAAAGATATCCAAGTGAGTCGCCTCTGCGGTCTTGGGAATCCATTCTTTCAAGGGGAATTTGAGAAAGAGAGGGACGCTCGTCTGGAAGTGGTTGAGGTGCGTGCCGTGAAAGAGGGCTCCTTCCTCGAAGAACTCCTCTCCATGATCGCCCGTAATCGCAATGATCGCATCGTCATAGAGGTTTTTCTTCTTTAGCTGAGAAAAAAAATCACCGATCTGCTCATCGACATAGTGAATCGCATTGCGATAGCGGTTTTTAATCCCTTCCAACTCGGGGCTTTTAGGTCCAATTGTCAAATATTCGATCTCTTGAGAAATCGGCTTAAATTTGAGGAGGCGATCTTTCGGAAAGCTGTATTCCGAATGGGTCGAATCGAGGAAAATCAGATAGAGCTGTCCCTCTTGTTTGAGCTCTTTTTGGATCGAGGCGAGGGCTAAGGCATCCCGATCGCACGGATCGATCGATCGGTCGAATGTATATTCTTCGATCGTCTCGGCGAGCTCTCGATTCGCGCCAAAGATCAATTTATCCATATTGAAATAGCGCAAATCGGCTGAAGATCTCACGTGGATCTGATAGCCGAGTTCTTTCAAAAAGCGGAGGGGGATGCTTCCTTTTTTCCACGCATCGCGCATCTCGGACCAATAGAAGGGCAAGTCGGCATGAAAAATCGCAAACCAGGAGAGATGGGTCGCATGGGAGTTCGCAAACGAGCGCTCGAATTGGATATTCTCGCACCCAAATTGCGTCAAATAGGGCGCTGTCTCCCCGTTGACGAAGTCGCGGCGGAGCGTCTCAATGACAAACAGGTAGATGTTGGGCAGATGGGCGAGATGAGTCGAAGGAATGGCGATCTCTGTTTCATCGCGCATGGGGGCTAAAGAGTGAGGCAGGGAAAGGCGGTTCGGAGAAGGAGGGAAAAAGGTCGTTCCCAGAGGCAGCGTCTTTTGGTATTTGTGGTAGTTCGTTTGGCTTAAGAATGGTTGGATAAAAAGATCGAGCGAGAATAGGCTGATCGCGAGGAGTCCCATTGTTAGGCCGATCTGTGCAAGGGAAAGGCGAAGCGGCTTCAAACGGGCGAGTCGATCGGTCAGCGAGTAGAAGGTGAGCCCTACCAGTGGAATCAATATGAAAGTCCCCACAGTCAGCGCGATCATGGTCATATTCATATTCAGGGCCTGGAAGCCTGCGATCACATGATCTACGCCTGAGCCAAAGAAAAATTTAAAAATATAGGTGATCGACGTGTCCATGAGGCGGACCATAGTGAAATGGGTGAAATGGAGGAGCAGAGAGAGAAACGAAATCGAAATAAAGAGGCGATAGGTCCAGGGGGGCGCCCAGCGCTGCAGCAGGTGGGCGATCAAAATGAAAAGGCTTGTCTCCAGAAACGCTTGGCCCAGCGCGTAGAGGAGAAAAAAGAGGGACATTCCCGAGAGAGGTTGCTCTGCCGCCACATAATGATAGAAACTCAATACGGTCAAAAAAATCAGGAAGAAGCTGAAATAGAGATAGTTAACTTCTCGTTTCTCATAAATAAAAAGTTTCATGGATATCAATTTAACAAGAGTCCTCTCTCTTGACAACAAGCATAAAATAGTGTTTAATTAAGTCTTAACAAAGGAACTCTGTGAAACAATTTTTTAAGTCCCTTTTTTTCGCTTTTATCCTCCCTGTTCTTCCTATGCAAGCGGAAGAGCCCTCTTCTCCTGAGCCGATCGTGATTCTCGGCGGAGGGGTTGGATCTCTCACTTCAGCGCTTTATTTAGGTCGGGCAGGTCTCTCTCCTCTGGTCATTGAAGGTCCCATTCCCGGCGGCCTACTGACCCAATCTCACTCTGTTCAAAATTGGCCTGGTGAAATGGAGATCGAAGGGAATCAGCTGACTGAGCGGATGCGCCAGCAAGCGGAGGCCAATGGGGCCCGTTTCTTAAGTGAAGAAGTGATCGCGGTCGACTTTTCCAAGCGTCCCTTCACCATCACGACCCGTTCTCTATCTGGAAAAACCCAGACGCATCAGATCCAAGCGGAAAGCTGCATTATCGCCATGGGGACCAAGCCCAATTTTCTCGGGATTCCGGGAGAGCAAGACTATTGGGGCAAGGGCGTCACGAACTGCGCGATCTGCGATGGTTCGCTCTACAAAGATCAGATCGTCGGTGTTGTTGGAGGAGGCGATGCGGCCGTTCTCGAGGCGCTCTATCTCTCCAACATTGCAAAAGAGGTCCATGTTTTTGTCCGCAAGCCCTCATTGCGCGCCATTGAGGAAAAGCGGAGCGCCGTCTTACGCGAAAAGCCCAATGTGACCTTTCACTACAACACGACGGTCCAAGAAGTTAAAGGAAGCGGGGACAAAGTCACTTCTGTCCTTCTCAAAACCTCCACAAAGTCCGCCGCTCCCTTTAAGCTGGATGGGCTCTTTCTCGCCATTGGCTCCACTCCCAACAGCGCTGTTTTCCAGAAATCGCTGCAGCTCGATTCTAAAGGCTATATTCTCCTGAAAAAAGATCAGCAGACCTCTCTGGAAGGCATTTATGCGATTGGGGATATTGTCGATCCGATCTACAAGCAAGCGGTCTCCGCTGCTGGGGATGGAGCGAAAGCCGCCCTTCAAGTGCAGCAGTATCTTTCTGATCGGGCCAATCAGCTCGTCATCAAGAAACCAACCCCTCCCAAAGCCGCTGTTCCCTCTACTAACGAGGTCATTGAGATCACCTCTCTTGAGCAGTTCCAGGATGAAATGGAGTCAACGCAAGTACCGATCGTCGTCGATTTTTATGCGACCTGGTGTGGGCCTTGCAAGCACATCTCTCCTCGGATTGAATCTTCAGCGACGCAGTTAGTCGACAAGGTGAGATTTCTCAAGGTCAACGTCGATAAGTTCTCTGAACTTTCTTCCACCTACAATGTCAAAGCGATGCCGACCCTTCTTCTCTTCGACGCTTCAGGCACCGAACTCGCCCGCAAAGTCGGCACCGCCCAGATCACCGACCTCCTCCTCCAACTCGAATCAGAGAATTAAGGGCAGACTGTTAGCTCATCAATCAGCGCGGCGCCCTCTATTCCCTCGCTTCGCGCGGTTCAAATATTAACTGATGTTTAAGAATTTGTTTGATTGTATTAAATATACGTATTTTGTATATTTAATACGAAAAAAACGAGGTGCTTAATGGTTTCTGTTATTCAGGAGTATAGATTAAATGGCAGGGATTTTTCTCTTGATCTGACCGAGGTTGGAGAAATGTCCGCGGAATCAAAAGATGTTTTTACGAAATTGGGCGTAAGCCTTCCCCCTCCGCTTAAAGGTGGAGCAGGGTTACAAGATCGAGTTCGTTCCATTCAAGATACAGCGCAGATGTTACAGGAAGCAAAAGAACATAGCGTCCGAGATAAGGCCTTGGCTGTTCTAAAAACAGCTTTACTTGTGGCTTTGGTAGCAGGGATCATTGCAGCTTGTGTGTTCGGCGGTGAAGCGGGAGTCATTTTAGGCTTAGTGATGGGATTAATATGCTATGCGACTGTTTCACTGACATTATATCTTGAATCGGGCGAAAAAATTGTAAATATCGAAAACAAACTTCCAGATTACGAAAGACCTTGGTACTTGCCTGAAGAGTTTGGTGACCGTGAGCGTGATATTAACCCAGTTGTCGGATTGCTAGGAGGCGGATTCATCATGCCTCTGTTTGAAGCCTTTACGCGAACGTCTCGACTTGAGCGTGTTCTGCAGAAGCAGCGAGAATCTCTCAATGCTACTCTGACTCATTGCAAAGAGAAAAACGATCGGCTTTTACCTCTGGCCTCTGAATTTTGCCAGACCGAGTCTGCTCGAATCGATGGCGCTTTTGCCAAAAAAATCGGACAACTTCAGCAGCACCTTGCTACGATGCGGGCTGAAGGATCCGAAGAGTGGGAAAAAGTTTTCGAAAAGCGGATTGCAGAGCATCAAAAAGCGAAGGCTGAATGGGATGCAATGGTCGACTTTTACAAGCCATTTCACTCTCTCTAATTCATTTACTTAATCACATTCAAGTAATCTGCGCAAAGCGAGGGGATAGGGGGAAAGGGACCTCCCTTTCCCCCCGTTCTGCAGCTCGATCTTCTTTTTTCTTTTTATTTGTCTTTTTTCTCTTTAAATAGGTGGGTGAAGGCGGGGGAGAAGTGGGTTTCGAGGAAGGGGTGGAGAGAGGAGGGGCGGAGGGGAGTGTCGTCGAGGGTGCGGAGGGAGAGGAGACGGAGGTGGGTGGAGGCAAAGATGTCGGCGCGATTGGAGTATTGGGCGATGAGCTTGTGCGCGCCATCGTGAAGGCAGAATTCGTAAGGGGGTGAACCGGCATTGAAGCGGGAAATAAGGGCATAGGGCCATTTGGGCTGTTGGAAGAGAGAGCTGCCAGCGAGGTAATGGGAGGTGGAATGAGAAAGGTAATCGATGAGGGTGGGGAAGATATCGACTTGGGAGATGACCGAGCGGGGCGTGAAGGGACGAGAGGCGTCGCCAAATTTGAAGTAGAGGGGAATGTGGGTCTGCTGATGGCTGATGTGAGAGAGATGAAAGAGGTGGCCGCGCTCAAAGAACTCTTCGCCATGATCGCCTGAAATGATGACGATCGATTCTTGTTGGTTGGGGAGGTGGTGGAAGAATTGGCCAAAGAGGCTATCCATGTAGTTGACGGCATTGCGATAACGATTCTTGAGCTGGTGGAGGGCCTTTTGAGAGTGAAAGGCTTGGAAGTAGCTAAAGTTTTGGGAAAAAGGAGTGAACTTGGGGGTCCAGTTCTTGGGCCAGCTATAGTCAAAATGAGTGCAGTCCCAGAAAATGATGAACAGTTGTCCTTGCTGGAGAGAGGGGTTGTCGCGGAGGTCTTGCTGGAGTTTGGCGAGGGCTGCGGCATCGGTGTCGGCCGCTTGAAGAGGGGGCGCGTGATGAAAGTATTGCGCGCTGTCGAGAAGATCGGTGCCAAAGAGGAGCTTATCCATGCCGTAATAGCCGAGCTGCGCAGAGGAATAGAGACGAATCTGATAGCCCCATTTTTTGAGCAGAGCGAGGGGAGGGCTGCCGCGGGTGGCGGTTTTTTTAGAGTGGGTCCAGGAATGGGAAAACTGGGAGTGGAAGATCGAATACCAGGAGAGGTGAGAGGCGTTGGCATTGGAAAAGGCGAGGTCGAATTGAGGATAGGCAGTTTTAAAGCGGTGGAGATGGGGGGCAATTTCGGGAGTGATGACGTCGGCGCGCAGGCTCTCTATGATGAAGAGATAAATGTTGGGCTTGTGGGTGAGTAGAGTGGTGTCGCTGTCAATCGCGGCGGCTAGGAGGGCGTGGTCGGGCGGAATGGGAGGCCCGGGAAGGGAGAGAGAGACGGTTTCGGGAGAGAGAAAGGTGCGCTTCCAGGGAAGGGAGTTGAGGAAAGAGGTATAGGCGTCGGGATCGATGATGTTAGAGGCCGAATAGTCCCAGAAGAGAAGGGCGGCGGGAATGCAGAGAAAGGTTTGGAGAAAGAGGCTGTGGCGAATGGAGAGGGGTTTTTTGCGGGCGAGGAGATCGCTGAGTTTGTAGAGGAGAATGCCCAGAAGGGGAAGGGCGACGAGGAGAAGGGAAAAGGCGCTCCAGATCCAGAGGGGAATCCCAGAGGCATCGAGGAGATAGAGGAAGTTTTCGAGGTTCTCATCGAGGATGAAGATCCGGACGGCAGACCAAACGGAGAGATCGAGGACGCGATCCATGAGAAAATCGAAGGTATGAAGGATGAGAATGACAAAGGTCGCTCCGATAAATAGGGCAAAGGAGAAATTGCCGAAATAGTGGCGGATCAAAAGGCCGAAAAACGCAAAGAGAAAGACCTCGAGAATCACCTGGCCGAGCGCATAGAGAAAGAAGAAAATATGGGAGCCGCCAAGGCTCTCTTTGGAAAAGATACTGGCGGCGATGAGAAGGACGAGGAGAAAAAAGAGGCCACCAAAGTAGAGGTAGTTGATGGGAGAGCGTTTTGGGTCCATAGGGCCACTATAAGCGTTGTCGTTTTTTATACAATGGGGGGCTATACTGGCGGATATGAAATGGATCCGTGACTTTCAACTTTTCTTGTTTGATTTCGATGGACTTTTGGTCAATACAGAGCATCTTCACTATCAAGCTTATGTCAATGTGTTGGCTCGGCGAGGGGTTGCATTGCAACTGAGTTTCGGAAATTTTTTGGAGCTCGCTCACCTGAATGCATCGGCATGGCGCGAGGCTCTTTTTGCAGAGTGCCCGGCGCTGGAAAGCGATTGGAATGAGGTCTACCGGGAAAAAAAAGAGGAGTATGTACAGCGGTTGGCGTTGGGGAAGGTGGACCTCATGCCGGGCGTAGCTCCTTTGTTGCAGGCGCTGAAAGAAGCGGAGATACGGCGGTGCGTGGTGACGAACTCCCCGCGCGAGCAGACGCAGGCCATTCGGGCGCGTCTTCCGATTTTGGATTCTCTACCCCACTGGATCACGCGCGAAGATTATGAGAAACCGAAGCCCGATCCCGAATGCTATTTAAAGGCGATTGCCTTGTATGGCAAGCCGGGCGATCGGATCATCGGATTTGAAGATAGCGTGCGCGGATTGACGGCTTTGCGACAAACTCCCGCTCTTCCCATCTTGATCTGCCCCTCCCATCACCCTCTATTAGAGATGGCGATGGAGGAGGGCGGACGTCACTTTGAGTCGTTTAAGGCGCTGTCGCTTTGACGCAGCGATAGCAGGCGATCTCATCCGATTGAATCTGTTGTGTATGGATATAGGTAGTGCCCGAGTCAATGGCGACAGGCCACCTCTCGAACGCCTGAGAGGCTTGCGTATTGAAGTGGGAGTCGGGGATCGATTCGAGGGTATTGTAGCGGTAGAGAATATAGGGGGTGCCAGGGGTGAGATTAGAGAGAGTGACGGTGAGCGTGAGCGCCATGGGATCGGGGCGCGTGTTTGATTGGGGGGCGATGGCGGGGTTTTCATAATTGCAGTTGACATCGATCCGAACAGGGAGGGTATCCCCGTCGCGATCGACAATTCCCGTGATGGCGAGTCCATAATTGCTTCCCTCGTTCGCGAGAGAATAGACCGCTCCATTGAGATCATTGGCCTGCTCTCGGCTTGCCTGGAATGGCTCAAACGCATAGGTGAAGTAGTATGCTTTTTGCCAAAGGCCGTGATCGCTAAAGGTGAGTTTGTCATCTCCATAATAGGAGGGGTCGGTGAGGGGATGGCTCGAGTTGATGCTGATCGCTGTCACAATATGATCGTAATCGGGATCGCCTGCTTTCGGGTTTGGGTTGTTGTAGAAGAGTGATTGATTCGCATAAACGCCCAGAGTGAGAGGGTAGCCTTGCCCGATGTTTTGTTTAACCCAACAGAGAAAGGAATCAGTGCTCTGCTCTGAATCGGTGTCCCAAGCTTCATATTGGAGGCGCATCTGCCGAGCGACGTGCACATCGTTGACGCCGAGCAGAAGTTGTCCGGCTGTTTGAGAGTGGTCTTTGGTGGCGAGGGCGCGGACGTCATACTGAGAGAGGTATTGCCCATAAAAAAGGGCGGCGGTGATCAGACTGGTCTCTCCGCAATAGCCCTGGTTGTGCATCCACTGCAATCGCGAAGCGACCGGATTGTCTTGAGAGAGGGCAAAAGCCGCGGAGGAAAGAAGGAGAGCAATCAGTATGTTTTTCATAAAAGGTCCCTTGTTCGAGGAGAGAAGTATAAGGGAGCGAGCGCTGCGCTGTCAATAATTGATTTGAATGAGGAAGAGGCCATGAGGAGGGGCGGCGTGGCCGGTGCGGCGCCGGTCGCGGGCGGCCAGGAGATGGGGGATGTCGGCGGGATGGCGCTTGCCGGCGGCGATTTCAAGGAGCGTGCCGGTGATGTTGCGCACCATCTTGTAGAGAAATCCATCTCCTTCAAACTCGAGGCGGAGGCCTCTTTTTTCTTCACAAAGGTCAAGGCGCAGCAAGGTGCGCGTGGAGTCGGAAGAGATGGTTTCTTTGACGTTGGCAAAGGAGATGAAGTCGTGAGAGCCGCAGAAAAAGGGGAGGGCTTGTTGGAGCTTTTCGCGGTCGAAGGGGCCGAAGACCTGATGGCGGTAGAGCTGGGTGAAGGGATCGGAGATCGGGTCGAGGTGGAGGTGATAATGGTAGACTTTAGAGGTGGCGCTGTAACGGGCGTGAAAGGAAGGGGCAACGGGTTCGATTTGGAGGGCGCGGATGTCGGGGGGGAGAAGGGCGTTGAGGGAGAGGCGGAGACGGTGGAGGTCGAAGGGAATGTCGCTATCGAAGTGGGCGGTTTGACCTCGCGCATGGACGCCAGCGTCGGTGCGGCTCGAGCCAGTGAGGGCAAGGGGATGGCGGAGAACTGTTTCAAGTGCCTTTTGCACAAGGACTTGGATCGCAATGGCGTTGTCTTGCACCTGCCAGCCGGCATAGTGGGTGCCATCATAGGCCAATGTTAGTTTGTAGCGCATTCAGAGAGTATAGAAAAAGGAGGGCCCAAAAAGCAAGTTTTTGGGCCCAGGAGGAAAGAAATTACGAAAGGTGCTTGTTGACCAGTTTGGTCATCTCAAACATGTTGACTGCTTTCTTCGCGCCAAAGATTTTACCCAGTTTTTCATCGGGATTGATATTGCGCTTGTTCTTCGCATCTTGCAGGTTGTTTTTCTTGATGTAGGCCCAGAGCTTTTTTGTCACTTCTGTGCGGGGCATAGGTCCTTCGCCCACAACAGCAGCAAGCTCTTTGCTGGGTTTCATCGGCTGCATGAATTTAGAATTTTTTTGCTTCGTTGCCATGTTGTTCATTCTCCTTTAAAAGGCTCGATTTCACTGATCTTGAGTTATATCCTCAAAAGAAACTTTTTATCTCTCTCGGGGTTTAATAGTCAAAATAAATCGTGCAGTACAAATTTTTTTTCTTCTCCCCACAAAGGGGAGTCGCAGCTTTTAAGCATTTGACATTCTAGCGGATATTGGTTTTTTATCCAGCAGGAAAGTTCACCTTGTCTTTTTTTTATTCTTCCTGGCAAATTTCATTCATATGATTCAATTTTTGAGCGAGCGGCTCGCCCATGCTTCTTCTGTTTTTGAAAAACTCTCGATTCTCAATGCGCTCCCTTCAGTCGAAGGCTTTTTACAGGCGCGTCCCGCTCTCAGTACGTTTTTCGCGGGCCTTTCTCCTGAATGCGAAGTGGCCTTTAAGCAGGTGATCGCGATTGGACAAGGGGAGCGGGTGTTTGCGGGGATCGAGGAGACAAATATCGAGGCAGAACCGCTGCGCGAGTTGTTGGAAAAATTGCTGGGGATCGATCACTTCTATCGAGAGATCGGCGGGATTGTCGGATATCAGGCGAAGATCTTGCAATTGCTGCAGGGGAATCAAGAATCTCAAACAAAGGGAAGCGCTTCTTATCACGCGCCTGCCTTTCTCCCTATCGCCGAGGAGACGCCTGAAGTGGCCGAGTCGATCGCCTGGGGACTGGAAGCTCTGCCGGAGATGGGAGAGATCTATCCATTGGGAGGGGCGGCCGACCGGTTGCATCTCATCGATGAACAGACAGGGATGGAATTGCCCGCTGCGAAGCTCCCCTTTGCAGGCAAGACGCTCTTGGAGCATCTCATTCGGGATCTGCAGGCGCGGGAGTTTCTCTACTTTCAGAAAACGGGGCGTCAATTGGTGACGCCGATTGCGATCATGACCTCTCACGAGAAAAACAACCACGCGCACGTGCAGCAGATTTGGGAGAGCCTAAAAGGATTTGGACGACCGCGCGAATCGGTCCGCTTTTTTGCGCAGCCGCTGGTTCCAACCGTGAATCAGAGGGGAGATTGGTGTATGGTCGCGCCTTTGATGCCTCTTTTGAAGCCGGGAGGACATGGAGCGATCTGGAAATTGGCGCGCGATGAGGGGATTTTCGATTGGTTTGCCAAGCAGGGGCGGACGAAGGCGCTCATTCGACAGATCAATAACCCCATTGCGGGTCTTGACTACGGCCTTTTGGCTTTTACAGGTATCGGGTGGAAGAAGGGGATGCTCTTTGGCTTTGCCTCTTGTCCTCGTCTGTTAGAAGCTGCGGAAGGGGTGAATGTCTTAATCGAGACCGAGACGAACGTGGTGCTCACCAATATCGAATATTGCGATTTTGCGAAATTCGGCATCGAAGACCGACCGTTGAAAGAAGGGGAGCCCTACTCCCGCTTCTCTTCAAATACCAATATCCTCTTTGCCGATTTGGCGGCCGTTTCTGCGGCGATCGACGCATGCCCCTTTCCGGGCTTGCTCATCAATTGGAAAAAAACGGCCAAAGAAGAGGCGATCGCCCGTCTCGAATCGACGATGCAGAATATCGCCGATGTCTTTACGGAAGAGAAGAGGGCTTTATTGCAAACCGAGCGCACCTATGTGACCTATAATCGACGTCACAAGACGATCTCCACGGCGAAAAAGGCATTTATGCCGGAGGGATCTCCGAAGGAGACGCCGGAAAACTGCTTTTACGATCTTTTGACCGCGCATCGGGAACTTCTTTTGTCCTGTGGCGTGACCTTGCCTCCGCAGCGGACGCTGGCCGAATATTTGGAGCAGGGGCCCGATTCTGTATTTCTCTATCACCCCGCCCTGGGCCCTCTCTATGCGACGATCCGGGAAAAGATCCGCGGTGGCTCCCTTTTTTTAGGAGCGGAACTCCTACTCGAAATCGCCGATTTTGCCGCCTCGCACCTCTCTGTTTCAGGGAGCTTACAAGTGATCGCAGAGCAACCCCTCGGCCCTTTTGAGGGAGACCTCCTCCGCTACTCGCAGCGCGTGGGACGGTGCGTGTTGAACCGCGTGACCATTGAAAATCGGGGCGTCTGTTGGGAGCGCGCGCGTCCCTTTTGGAAAATGGAGGGTCAACGAATCGAATCGGTGCAAATCATCTTGAAAGGGCGAAGTCAATTCACCGCAGAAAACATCTGCCTAAAAGGGAACCACACGTTTGTGGTGGAAGAGGGGATGGCGATGTATGTGAATGAAAGAGAGGCGAGAGTCTCGCCTCTCTAAATCCGTTTGGATTATTGTTTTATAATTGTTTCTCGTGTAACAGTTTTTGTCTCGTAACCGTCCACATTTCCTAATCCATCAACTTCTTCTAATTCTTCAGTAGTCCTGCGTTCTACTACTACGTCATCGGACTTTTTGCAGCAAAGAGCTGTTGTAACGGCGCTGACAACGACGGCAACAGCTGCAGCGATTTTGCCTTCTTTAGGCAATGCTACGATCGCATTTTTGGCTCTCACGACGAAAGCAAAGAAATGATCCTTAGCGACTGCAAGGTGAGCGAAGACCCAACGCACTGCTGCCGAAACGTTTGTTGACAGCTTCTGCCAACCGGTGCTCAATGCGCTACCGGCCGATGCGTAAGCAGACTTGCTCCAGCCGACCACTTTATTTGTGCCGTTTGACGCCATATTGTATGCGCCCTCGCAGCAGCCTGCATTATTTCTTACTGGGTTAACTGTAGACATTAGAAACCTCCTCAATTGGGTTTTTGTGAGTTTGCGAGGACACATACCGCTTGGGCACGTCCTCATTGTGTTAACTGAGACCAAAAATTATATAACCCATTAGATAAATGTAAAGGAAAAGCAAACGAAACTTAAATTCTCATTGAGCGTGAGGCGCTAAGAAATTTCTTGAGCCTTTGACTTTTAGGCACTGTTTGCGCGAAAATGAACCCAAAAGGGAGTTCGTATGAATTTTGAAACGGAAGAAAAACTCAAAGCGATCGAAGAGCGGTTGGTCGCGATGTCGAGGTATCTTTGACTTAGCTCAGAAAGAGAGAGAGGTCAAAAAATTCGAAGAGCAAATGGGAGCGCCGGGCTTTTGGGACGACGGAGAGGCGGCCCAAAAAGTAATCGAATCGTGCAATGCCTTGAGAGCGTGGACAGTTCCTTATCAGACGCTCAAAACCCGCTTTCACGATGTGAAAGATCTCCTTCCTGAAGCAGAAGAACTGGAGGATGGGGAGTTAGTGAAGGAGTTGCTCGCTTCTCTAGAAGATGTGGACAAGCAACTCAGCGATCTCGAAGTGCGGAAGATGCTCTCGGGCGAACTCGACGGAAAAGATTGTTATTTGGAGATCAACGCGGGGGCGGGAGGGACCGAGTCGTGCGATTGGGCTGCCATGCTCTCTCGCATGTATCAGCGGTGGACCACCAAGCGGGGATGGAAGGTCGAAGTGATCGATCGACTCGATGGGGAAATAGCGGGGATCAAGAATATCACCTTTAAGATTTCAGGCCCTTTTGCCTACGGCTATTGCAAGTCGGAAAAAGGAGTTCACCGCCTCGTCCGGATCTCCCCTTTCGACGCCAATGCGCGGCGCCATACGAGCTTTGCCTCGGTCGATGTGACGCCAATCATCGATGATGTGACGATTGAGATCCGCCCGGAAGAGATCAGAGTCGACACTTACCGCGCTTCGGGAGCGGGAGGGCAGCACGTCAACAAGACCGATTCCGCGGTCCGGATGACCCACATCCCCACGGGGATCGTGGTCTCTTGCCAAAGCGAACGGAGCCAGATCTCGAATCGGGAAACGTGCCTAAAAATGCTCCGCTCCAAGCTCTATGAAAAGGAATACGCCGAAAGGCAGCAAAAGCTCTCTGCGATCGGAGGGGAGAAAAAAGAGATTGCTTGGGGCAGTCAGATCCGCAATTATGTCTTTCAGCCCTATACACTGGTGAAGGATACACGGACGAAGTTTGAAGTGGGGAATGTGCAAGCGGTGATGGATGGAGAGATCGATGGGTTTATCAACGCTTATCTGAAGGAGTTTGGGTGAGCCCTCCACCAGGTTTTGACATCCGCTATTCGGTTATGGAGGATCTTTCCTCTATGCAGGAGTGGTTTAAGGATCCCGCTGCCTGTGAGGCCTATCCGTTCAATCCAACGGAGAAAGAGGAAGCGCTGAAGAATTGGGTCGGATTTTCAAAGTATAAGGCGAGTCTGACTGGCATGCTCAATGAGGTCCCTTGCGCCGTTGGAACGCTCTTTTTAATGCCTTACAAGAAAGTGGCCCATCATTGCTCCTTCTATCTCATCGTTGATCCCGCCCATCGGCGCAAAGGGATTGGCACCGCGATGATCCGCAACTTGCTCCACCTGGCCAAAACCCGCTTTCGCCTGGAGAGCGTTCACGCCGAGGTTTATGAACCGAGCGCCCTCTACCCTCTTCTGATCAAACTCGGCTTTGAAGAGTTTGTGCGGCAAGAGAATTTCATGAAAATCAACGGCCAAGGCAGAGCGCGCCTCTTACTGGAGCACTTCTTCAAGAATGAGTGAGCATCTGACGATCCGTTTTGGCGAAGAGAGCGATCAAAAGTATCTGATCGATTGGCTATTGCAGCCGGGTGTGTTAGCGGGCTTTCCCCTGGCCGATCTCAGAGAGATCGAGGATGCGGCGCGGATTTGGGTCAGCTATGCCAAACACCACGCTGTTCTGACGGCCCTTTGGGATGGCGTTCCCTGTGGGATTGCGAATCTCTATCTTCAGCCCTACCAGAAGCTCTCTCATCAATGCCTCTTTGCCATCATCGTCGACGAAAAGGTGCGGGGCCAAGGCGTGGGGACCAAGCTCATGGAAGAGCTCATGAAGCTCGCCCGCGAGCGGTTCAAACTCGAATTTATCCACCTCGAGGTCTATGAGGGCAATCCAGCGATCAACCTCTACCGCAGATTGGGATTTCAGCAGTATGGCGTCCACCGCCGCTTCATGAAGGATCAAGGGCGCTATGTCGACAAAATCATGATGCAAAAATACCTGTGATGGAGCTGCTGCAAAAACTCTGTCCCATTCCCTTAACGATCGTCTGGCATGAAAATAAAACCGTCTATTTGTCGATTCGGAAGGAGAGAAGACATCTTCATCTCCGGCTGCACCGCCTCTTTCTCAATGCCCCTCCCGCAGTTCTCGAAGCGCTCATCCACTATGCCCTGAAGAAGGATCCGCAGGCGCGCGCGCTTGTGCGGCAAGCGGTGCACCAGCACTTTACCCAAGCGCGCCTGCCCGCTGAGCCCCTCTCCACCGCCGGCTCTACCTACGATCTGCAAGCGATTTTTGATCGCCTCCTTCCCCTCGTGCCCCTTTCAGATGTTCAGATCGGTTGGTCGAAGCGCGCCCATCGGGGGCGGTTCCATTCTCTCACCTTTGGCTCCTATGACCGCGTCTGTTGCCAGATTCGGATCAATCCCCTCCTCGACGACCCGGAGGTCCCCCTTTATTTTCTCGAATTCATCGTCTATCATGAGATGCTTCATGCTGTTTGTCCCTCTACCGTGGATGCAGCGGGGCGATGCTCGATACATACGCCCGAGTTTCGGCGAAAGGAACGGCAGTTTCCCCATTTTCGGATAGCGAAAGAGTGGGGTAAGAAGTCACTCGAATTTTTCAAGAAGAGGCGTTTCTATGGCAGGTCATAGCAAGTGGGCCAACACCAAGCATCGAAAAGAGCGATCCGATAAGAAAAAAGGGAAAATCTTCAATCGGGTCATGAAGGAGATCATCAGTGCGGTCAAGCAGGGAGGGCCCGATCCCAAATCCAATCACAAACTCCGCACCGCGATCCAGAAAGCCAAAGATGCGAATATGCCCAATGAGAATCTCGAGAGAAACATCAAAAAGGCCGCTTCGGCCGACACGCAAGACTACGTCTCGATGTCCTATGAACTCTATGGCTATGGAGGCGTGGGGATCATCGTCGATATCATGACCGATAATAAGAATCGGATCTCTTCCGATATTCGGATTGCTACGAATAAGTGTGGAGGGACTGTTGCGACACCTGGGGCTGTGGCCTACAACTTCGATCGGAAGGGGATCTTTCGGGTGGCGAAGGCGGTGGCTGAGGAAGAGAAACTTTTTTTATTGGTCAGCGATAAGGGCGCCGACGATTTTGGGGTCGAGGAGGACGCCTATCTGATCACCACGTCGGTGGAGGGGTTCATCGGGATGAAAGAGGCGCTGGCCGAGGCGGGGATCGCGTGCGAGGAGGCGGAGCTCGGGATGATCCCAAAGACGTGGGTCGAGGTGAGCGATCAGGATGCAGACTCCAATATCGCCCTCATCGAGTGGCTCGAGAACCTGGATGATGTGGATGCCGTCTATCACAACATGAAGGTTTAAGTGCTTGTTAACAGACCACTTCTTTATCCCGTTATTATTAAATTAAAATATTCTGTATAATTTAGTTAATAGTTAAAATCTGTTATAATATGCCATTATGATAAATGGCATTAATTTCAGTAATTTTAAATATTTGTTTAGAAGGATAGGGGAAGGAGTACAACCCGAGACCCTAGGCCTCGCCGCTCTCGCTATAGGAGTGCTCGGAAGCGCCTACTATTTGAAAGAGACGTTTTATCCCAGGGCCACGAAGGTGCGATTTGTCTCAAAACCTGAGGTCATAGAGAGCTCTCCCCAAGATCCTGTAAAGAATGCCTTAGATCCGATAGGGGCATATTGGGTGGATCATCCGATTAAAGGGTTATGTATCGCCATCCTTGAAAGAAAGACCCCAGACAGTGTCGAAATCCGTTTTCAAAACAGGAAAGAAATAGCTCGTACAGATTTTCTAACGATCCGTTTAACAGAGTTTCTAAAATGGAGCCCGCAGAGAATATGGTAAACAAAGTTTGCCCGAGTTTCAAATCCTACCCAAAATTAACGGAGGCCGCAGCGGTGACTGCTCTTGCCGTAGCCAGTGGGTTCTTAGCAGGAATTCCCGGTATTGTAGCGAGTCTAGGCGGATATACGGCCCTTAAAAAATGGGGACCCCCTTTGTTCAAAGCCACTCCCATCGCAAAAGAGACGGTAGAGACATTTGACGAAGCAAAGAAAAGCGCTCCACTTCCCGAACCAAAAAGCCTTGTTGTGGAGGAGATAGAGGAAAAAGAAAGCGTTCGATTAAACCTTCTCCAATTGCAAGAGCCAAAGGGATCTCCGCCTCGAATTGAATGGGAAGGAAATAGCTGCTTCCTCTCTGCTGTTATGTGGGGTTTTCTTCTCAATGAACCGACCGTTTTGAGAGAAATCCCTTTAGCCATTGGAAGACTGATGCCTGGCCGGGATCCCATAACGAGAGACGAATTAACAAAGTGCGTGGGAAAGGCGGAAAATAAACTCCGATCTCTCATAGAACTCTACTTTTTGATCGAGGATTGCCAGGGGCAGGAATTGATCGCGGGAGCGCAGGTCAATCAATTACGGGGAATCATCCATAGAGTGAATGCGAATTTTAAGGAGATCGGTACCCAACAGGGAGACGCCCAAGAGGCGCTGCTCATATTGGGAGATCTGATTTTTGAAGGGTCTCATCAGGAACAAAATCTCTGCATCGAAAAGAAGCGCAGATTGGACGAAAAAGTACATGGCGAACTCATGGAGAATCCGGAAGCCAAACAAAAAGACTGGGGTCGAGTCGAAATTCCAATGGGAAAGTCGATTCAGGACAGCTTGAATCGCACTCTAAATTCTCGAGAGTTCTATCGGGCGGACTCCGCTGCAAAGATAGTGGTAGATGATTTTGTGATAGAGACAAATGCACCTTCCGAGATTAAAGATTTTAGGAAATGGGAAAGGCCTCCTGAGTTGCTCGTCCTCACAGTCAAACGGTATAAGGACTTAGCTCAGTCTATGATAGCCGAACCAGGGATCACCGTAGGGGCGGGGCATTTCCGCGAGCGAGAAGACGATGTGTTTGCATATCGTTATGAACTTCAGGCAGCGATCAAACAAACAGGGATGCTCAATAGCGGTCACTACACGACCAATGTCAAGAGAGAGGGACAGTGGTATTTTTGCAATGACTTAGGCGCGAAAGTCGAGCCGGTTGACGCACCTATCTCAGCCGACACGGCCTATATCTTCGTTTATCGCAAAATTTCTTAATCTTTAGCTGTTTCCTGTGAGAGGGGCTTCTCGGTGCGGGGCGCATAGGTCGCCACTTCCCCAAATTGGGGCAGGGCGATTGTCTGATAGGCAAAGGGAGCCGCTAATTTTCCTTCAAAAAGAATA
>CAYNWC010000004.1:0-20559 GCA_964400805.1 uncultured bacterium
GGGTGATCCCAGTGGGCCGAAAGGCGATTGCGGCGGTGGACTATTTTCTCCTCCATTTCCGGGGAGAGGCCAAAGAAGAGCATGCGCCTCTATTTACATCTGCGCGGGGTAAGCGGATCAATCGGGTGACGGTTTGGGGGCGGGTCAAGGTCTATGCCAAAGCGGCGGGCATTGGGAAGGAGATCTCTCCTCATACGCTGCGCCATTCATTTGCGACCCATCTTCTCGATAATGGGGCCGATCTCCGTCTGATCCAGGATATGCTAGGGCATGAAGATATCGGGACTACAGATCGATATACCCATGTCACAGGAAACAGACTGAAGGCGGCCTTTAAAGCCTTCCACCCAAGACCGTAGGGGAAAGATCCCTTCTCAGAAATTGTCTACGATCTTTTTAAGCAGACAGCTTCTTAGCGTTTTGCTTTGGATGGAGAGCGTTTTCTGGGGGAAGGGATAGAGCGTTTTACCTTGCGAGACGGAGAGGTCTTCCTGTGAACCTTATAAGCGACTTTTCCTTTCTTAACGGTGACTTCTATTCTATAGGCAGAGAATTCCAGAAATTGACAGTCGTCTGAAGATTGTATTTCATCAAAAATTACAGACAACAGTTCTCCTTCACGAGAAAAGAAGCCAACGCCCGCTCCTTTTTGTGCCTCAATTGCATTGCCTTTGGGTTCTGAACTCCAGGAAATACTGAGCTGGCCAGAGCCTTCAATCGGATGAAAAAATACTTTCCCCTGTTTCATGGCTTTATCTCTTTCAATCCCTTGTGTTTTGGACGAATATTTTTTCCTGTGCTGTACATGGTAGAAAAATAGTTTCCGCTTTCGGCCTTCTTAACAATTACAACTAGATACTGGCCATTGTCAAGACGATAAAATAGATAGTATTGGTGAAGTGCTTTCTCCTCGAAAATTTTAGTGGGGTCTTTAAGAATCCTTTCGATGAGTTCCAGCACCATATCATCAGGAAGCATGGAGAAGTGCTCTTTTGCATGGAGAAATTCTGCTTCGCCAATCACGATCCTATCATTTGTGATTGCCGTAATGATGGTCACAATTTTTCTAGTCATACAACTCCTAATGAAGGGGCAAGTATGACAGAAAAATGAAAAAAGCCCGAGATTTTTTCTCAGACCTTATGAAGGCGGCCTTTAAAGCCTTCCACCCAAGGCCGTAACCCGAAAGTTTTGTTCAAGGGAAGTGTTTGTTTTTTTATCAGCACGGAGGGTAATAAAGGGAGACGCGGAGGTCACGGAGAGAGGATGTCTCCCTTCGCTGCCAGCCCCCGAGACGGGGCCCCAGTCGGCAGCGACGCGACACGGCTTTAGATATGTCTATTCCTCGCGGGAGTTTGGTGAAGGCCACGCGGGGGATGGGCTGAATTTATACAAGAGTCGCGCCGCCGACCTCAGGGGCCCCGTTTCGGGGTGGGACGGCGGGGAGGGAGAACCTCTCTCTCCGCGTCCTCCTACCTCTCCGTGATCTCTCTATCTCAT
The DNA here is from genome assembly GCA_964400805.1 of uncultured bacterium. Classification (GTDB taxonomy): domain Bacteria; phylum Chlamydiota; class Chlamydiia; order Chlamydiales; family SM23-39; genus REEB52. The sequence goes on from CAYNWC010000004.1 coordinate 1,501, forward strand.
TCTTGCCCGTAGGGCCTCCGTGCTGATAAAAAAACGAACACTTCCCTTGACAAAGAGTTACTGCGCCTTCTTCCTAAAAAGCTTCTCTTGCAGAGTCTCGAAACAGTAATAGAGGACGGGAGTGAGAAGCAGCGTGATGAGCTGCGAGATGAGGAGCCCGCCAACGACACAAATGCCGAGGGAGACGTGGGTTTGGGCCATGGCGCCGCCGATGCCGATGGCGATGGGCACGGCGCCCATGAGGGCGCAGATGGTGGTCATGAGGATGGGACGGAAACGGATCAGGCACGCCTCGACGATGGCGTCGTAGGCGGATTTGTGCTCTTTTTTGGCGGCTTCGATGGCAAAGTCGACCATCATGATGCCGTTCTTGAGAACAATACCGATGAGGAGAATGAGGCCGACAAAGGAGTAGAGGGAGAGAGTCTGGCCAAAGACGTAGAGGGAGAAGAGGCCGCCGAGGATGGCGGGGGGCAGGGCGCTCATGACGGTGAGGGGATGGATGAACGATTCATAGAGGATGCCGAGGATGATGTAGATGACGAAGATGGCGAGAAGGACGAGGAAGTTGAGGCTGGCAAAGGAGGCCTTGAAGACATCAGCAGTTCCGATGACCTGACCAAAGACCTGCGGGGGAAGATCGCTCTGAGTCAGTTGGGTGATCGCATGGATCGCATCGCCGAGAGAGACTCCCTCACCGAGGTTGAACGAGATGCCGACGGAAGGAAGGCCGTTGAAGTGGTTGACTGTGAGGGGACCTACGGTTTCTTTCACTTCGAGGATCTCCGAGAGGGGGACCTGGTTGCCGTTGGTAGAGGTGACGTAGAGCTTCGAGAGGACAGTGGGATCGCGATAGAATTGGGGAAGGGTTTCTATGAGGACATTGTATTGATTGATCTCGGCGTTGATTTGGGAGATCTTGTTGTCCGAATAGGCGTATTGGAAATAGTTTTCGATCGCGTCGGCATTGACGTTGTAGTTGGCCGCTTTGTCGCGCAAGATGTGGAGGGACCATTGAGGCTGATGGATGCGAAGATCGCTCGAAACTTGGGAAAAGTGGGGGTCGCCCTTCATCTTGGCCAGAAGCTGGGGCGCGTATTGATAGAGGGCGCTCCGATCGATGCTAGTGAGGGAGTATTGATAGAGGGCTTGGGCGGTGGTCCCTATCTGTAGGTTGATGAGAGGAAGGGGAGAGAGATAGACGTTGATGCCGGGGAGTTCCTTGAGCTTGCCGGTGAGCTCTTTGATCACGACGTCCATCGGCTTGCGCTCTTTGTAGGGCTTGAGGCGAAGAAAGACAATCCCCTCGTTGGCATTGGAATAGGAACTGACAGAAATAACCGATTCGATGTTCGGATCGTCAATGGTGATTTTGTTGATCTCTGCGTGGTAATTTTCCATGAGGTAAGGGGAGGTGCCGTCGCGGGAGAGGGTAAATCCTTCGAGAAAGCCGATGTCGTCGGGAGGGAGAAAGTCCTTGGGGACAACTTTGAGGAGCCAGAGAGAGGCTACGATACTAAAGACGCCAATGATTAACATGATGAGACGGTGATGCAGCGCCCAGTGAAGACAGGGCTCGTAGATTTTCTTGAGCCGCTCATTGAGGCGATCGGCAATCTTCTCGATCCGGGTCTTCTTTTCCTGCGAATAGGGTTTGACCAGACGGGCTGTCAGCATGGGGATGAGGGAGAGGGAAACAACCCCCGAAATCAAGACGGCGGTGATGATCGTCACAGCAAATTCGCGGAAGAGTTTGCCCACGACGCCTCCCATAAATAGCATCGGGATAAAAGCCGCTGTAAGGCAGAGAGTCATGCTCAAGACAGTGACGCTGATCTCGCGCGAGCCATTGAGTGAGGCTTCAAAAGGAGGACTCCCTTCCTGGACGTGGCGCACGTTGTTCTCGAGAACGACAATCGCGTCATCGACGAGGAAGCCGATACATAACGTGAGGGCGAGCAGAGAGAGGATGTCGAGGCTAAAGCCGAGGAGATACATGACGCCGAATGTCCCAAAAATCGAGAGGGGTAAGGCGAGAGATGGGATCACCGTATTGAGCGCTTTGCCGAGAGCGAGATAGATCACCGCGACCACGAGCAAAAAGGCGATGAAGAGAGTGAGTTTCACATCGCGGACCCCCTCATTGATCGAGTCCCCTTGGTTGTAAATCGTTTCGATTTTGAGAGAGCTGGGCAATTGGGGTTTGAGTTTTTTTAGGGTCGCGTCGATCAATTGGACGATCTTGACGGTGTTCATACCGGGGAGGCGCTGGATGGCCAAGATGAGGCACTGCTGGTCGCTATCATGGGTGATGTAATGCTGGAAGTATTTGTCGTTCTGGACGCTGTCGAGCGCACGGCCAATATCCTTGACTTTGACCAAGTCCCCATTTTGGTTTTTGATGATCAATTCGCCATAGCCAGGAGCCCGCATGATCTGCCCATCGACTTCGATGGTGTAATCATCTCGATGGCCCCATAATGTGCCGAGGGGCAAGTCGACGTTGGTCTTCTGGATCGCCTGGGTCACTTGGTCGAGGCCGATATTTTTGGCGGCGAGTTTTTCCGGGTCGACCTGCACGCGGACTGCATAGGGAGCGCCATAGGTGATCACTTGGGCGACCCCTTCCACCATCGAGATCCTCTCTCCAACAAAGGTATTGGCATAGTCGTAGAGCTGAGAGAGAGTCATGTTGGGCGAGGTGATCGCATAGTAGATGATCGGCGTGGCGGCAGGGTTGACTTTTTGGTATGTGGGTTGATTAGGCAGATTCGAGGGGAGATTCGGTTGGGCGCGGCTAATCGCCGCCTGCACGTCGGTCGAGGCGGCGTCAATGTCCCTTTCGAGGGCAAACGTTAAGACAATCGTGGTCGAGCCGGTGCTGCTGTGGGAGAAGATGTTTTGGATCCCCTCGATCGTCATGAACTGCTGCTCAAGAGGCGTTGTCACCGCATTGGCCATCGTGTCGGGACTGGCTCCCGGATAGCTCACCGAGACCTCGATCGTCGGCATGTCGACGTTTGGTAAGTCGCTCACCGGTAATCGCTTATAAGACATCAGGCCGAAAAAGAGGATCGAGGCCATCACCAGGATGGTCATCACGGGGCGTCGAATGAACGGTTCTGAGAGGTTCATTTAATCGCGACCTTCGCTCCCATAAAAAGGTTCAACTGTCCCTCTGTCACGATCATTTCTCCCGCTTTCAATCCTTGCAGGACCATCACTTGCCCCTCTTCTCTTTGGCCTAATTTGACGGTTCGCTGATCGACGGTTCGGTCCTCTTTCACCACAAAGACGACAGGGCCGCTTTGTGTGAGCTGCACAGCGGCATAGGGGATGACCACTGCATTGGGGACGATTTGCAAGATCAATCGAATCCGGGTGAATTGCCCGGGCCAAAGCTCCCGTTTCCCATTGTCAAAGAGCGCCCGCAGGGAGATCATTCCGGTATTGGGGTCGACGGAGTTGTTCAACATGAAGAGCTTTCCCTCGAAGCGCTCTCCTGTGAAATCCTCATAAGCGGCCCACACTTTCAGCGTCTCGCCCTGCCCATATTTTTGAATGAGCGGCAATTGAAATTCGGGCACCGAAAAGGTGACATAGATAGGCGCCATTTGGTTGAGGGTTGTCAGCGTCGTTCCATCGTTGGCGACCAGGTTCCCAAAGTCCACTTGTAAAATCCCCATCATCCCGTCGATCGGGGCATAGATCCAGCAGTAGTTGAGGTTGATCAGGGCGCTGTCGACCTGCGCTTTGTTCTGATCGACTAAGGCTGCTGTGGAGGCAAAATTGGCCTGTAGGGTCTCATAGTCGATCTGCGAATAGTATTCGTCTTTGGCCAGCGTCTTATATCGTTTGAGCTTTTCGCTCGCGAGCGCCAGATTCGCCAAGTTTTGCTCCAGTGTCGCGCGCGCTTCTTTCAAGGTCGCTTCATAGGGGCGCGGATCGATTGTGAAGAGCAGATCTCCCTTCTTCACCTCTTGGCCTTGCGTGAAGTAGACACCCGTCAACTCTCCCTCGATCCGCGATTTGATGTTGATCGCGGTGATCGAATCGACATGCCCCAGGGCTTCGATGAAGAGAGACGTCTCTTTCTGGGCGACAACTCCAGTTCGAACTGGATAGGAAGGCGCCTCTGGCGCGGGGGTCTTTTTGTGGCAGGCGGTTAAGGCGAGCAGGATCCAGATCAATCTTCGCATTCTCTCTCCTCATTCGGCGTTGCACAGAGCGATCCTGTCGCGTAGGCGATCTCTGCCAGAGACAAGAACCAGTTTTTCTGCGCATCGGCCTTTTTTGAGCGGGCATCGGCCAAGGAGCTTTGTGCCTGCAGCACATCTAAGATCGTCATCGTTCCCGCTTTATAACTTGTCAGGGCGATATTGAACTGGAGTTCAGCTGCTTTCAGATATTCTTCCGAATCGCCCAGATTCAAAGCGGCCGTTTTCACTCCCATATGGGATGTTGTCACATTTTGGATCAGCGTCAATTCCGTTTGCATCAGTTGGGCTTGCGACAACTCCACATTGGCCTGGGCATTTTTGATCTGGTTGCGATACGAATAGCCGCTGAAGATCGGGAAGGTGAGGCTTACCAGCGCTGTCCAGTGGTTCTTCGGTTCGACAAACCCTCCGTTGAACCAGTAGCGCCCCGTGCTCAGCTGGGAATTGATCACAGGTAGTACGGCCCGTTTTGCTCCCAACAGCGACGCCTCTTTCGACCGGAGATTCGACTGCGCCGCCAGGAAGTCTTGTCTCTGCACTTGGGCTAGCGCGACCAGGGCGTCGATATCGTCTAAAAGTGGATTTGCGATCACCTGATCCGGCAGCGGTTGCACTTTAAATGGGATATTGGCTGGCAATCCCAGGTCAACCGCCAACTGGGCGAACCCATTTTCGACCGCCTGCTTTTGGGATGTCAGGTTGATTCGGCTCTGCAGAAATTGCGTTCTCGCCTGAGCCACATCTCCTAAAGCCACAATCCCTAATGCGAACTTTTCATTCGCTGCATCGAGGGCCATTTGCGCATTGGCCAAGTTGGCCTCATCGGCTCTCAATACCGCCATTTGATACAAGTAGTTGTAGTAATCGGACATCACTGTCTGCAGGACTGTTTGGATCTGTTGGTTGTGGCTCAGATCTGAGTAGTAGAGCGTTTCTCGTGCCGCCGTGCTCGCCGCGGTCCGTTGACCAAAGTCGAAGAGCGTGTAGCTCAAGGTCACATCGGGACCCGCCTCGGTGAAGTATTGCTCCTGCACCCCCGTTGTGAACGAGGCTCCCGCGATCGTCGTTGGGGCTCCTGCCGCGATCGTAGGCTCTCCCGTTGCAGGGAAGCCGGCCCGTTGGCGGAAGTAGAAGCTGCTGAAGGCTACATTGGGATAAAAAGGGGCCAGGCTCGATCCATATTGCGCTGCGGCTGAGCGGGCCATCGCCCAGGTCTGTTTCGTTGTTGGATTATTTTGCAAGGCGATGTCGAGCAACTCGGCCAGTGATAGCTGCGCCGTCTCAAAACTGGGGGGAACGATCGTTTGGCAGTATTTGGAGGAGACGAGATTGTTCCCTTTCATTGGCGTCCATGTGGAATAAGATGTGGCAGGGGCCAATTCAAAGGGATCGCGCGCATCGCGCGCGCAGGCGACGAACAGTAAAGGGCAAATAAATAGTAGATAGCGTTTCAACAGAGCCTCTTATTTGGCTTAATAAGGCAGGCCTATTTTTAAAGCAAATTAAACCGAGAGACAGGATGGAAATGAGGGGTGATATATTTTTTAAAAATCTTCATCATTCTCATCATTTTATCCTTCTTATCATTGATTTTGTGTGGGGATGCGCGCGCGTGAGGCCCCCAGCCAAGGTTAATGATGGAAAGGATAAAATGATGAGAATGATAAGAGAAGAAAGTGATTCAAGTTGTCAAAATGTTTTTTCCCTTGTACACTCAACTTATCTTTTGGGAGGTGTTTATGAAAGCGATGTTTTTTTTGGTTTTAATTACTGTTCTGGGTTCCTGCGCGAAACAGGAAGCCCGCACGGCTCGCGATGCCAACTGCCGCTGTAATCCCAATTGTTTTCCCAAACAGGAGCACTGCGGCTGCCACACTTCATGCGAGTGTCGCAAAGCCCCTTAAAGGGTAAACTCATAGGCGTTGCGTGTCATCTCCACCTCGCGGGTAATCGGTTTTCCGGAAAGAAGGTGTTCAAGTGTTGTGAAGTTTCGGACAGAGGGTGAGGGAATCCAAGCCTCTTCGAACGGATGGAACCCTTGATTTCCAGTTACCAGCATCATATCATCTTCCCTGTCAGTCCTTTGGGAAATGGTTATGGAATCTGTCCTCGTAGTGTTCTGAGTCTTATTTTGACGTTGGAATTGAAAAGCGATAAAAAGGCGATCAGACTCGCCATAACCCCACACGAATTTTTTCCCTTTTAACTCTTCGAAGTCAATGCCATCAAAACCTGTGCCTTCCCAAGAATAGAAATTGTCCTTAGAAATTCCAATGGTCTTTTTGGCTATTCCCATGATTTTTTCTATCATGGTTTCTTCCTGGGCAGCGCATCTGTTTGATACTAGCAGGGTCTGTAAATGGGTCTCGGGGTAGAGCCGTGCAATTGCTGCTGCCATAAAAAATCTCCTGGGTTAACGATATTTAATAAAACAATTGATTCTTGGTAAATAAGTAATTTGTTTTCCTGAAAACAATGCTTCAATGTCATCCAAGTTTAATGGACCATCGGGGTGGACAACACAATCCACCGGGAAGTCTCCGCTTCTACCTATATGAACCGTGCTACCTACAAGGTATCTTTGGAAAATGGTAGCACACTCGGTACCATTTGATTGAAATGTGATAAACGGACGATCTAGTCGGTCATAACCCCATACGAGTGGTTTGTTTCCCAGATCTTTGATTCGAATGTTATTGGGACAGGAATTAGAGTCGAAGTACGCCTCCTTCCAAGGAAGGAAATTGTCTTCAGAAATTCCAATTGTCTTTTTTGCTACTTGGAATACTCTTTCTATGATTGAAGGTTTCTTAGGATTTGTTCGGCCGCTTTGTAGTAGTTGATCTAAATAGGCTACGTGGTCCGTCTTCGCTATCGCTGCCATAAAAACCTTTAGGTTAAAGAACGGGGCCAGATGATAGAGAGAGGGGCGATTACTTTCAAGAGCCTATCTTCTTCCGCAGAAGATCGTTGACGACCTGAGGAGAGGCTTTGCCGCGGGTGAGTTTCATGACGGCGCCGACGAGGTAGGCGAAGGCTTTGTCGCGCCCGGCTTTGAAGTCGGCGACTGATTGGGGATTTTCGGAGAGGACTTGGTCGACGAGGGGCTCGATAGAGGCGATGTCGGAGGTGGGCTGATAGTCGGGGTTGCGGGCAACGATGGTTTCGGGATCGAGACCAGGATGGGCAACCATTTCATCGGCGACCGATTTGGCGATGCGGCCCGTGATTCGATTCTCCTCGATGAGGGCGACGAGCTTGGCGAGATGAGAGGGGGGAATGCCGAGGTCGATGAGGGTTTTCCCCGTGTCTTTGAGACGGCCGGCAAATTCGGTGGTGATCCAATTGCAGAGGAGGCGGGGACTTTTACAGATCTTGAGCGCCTCTTCGAAGTAATCGGAGAGGATTTTCTCATTGATGAGGGTAGTGGCGGCATACTCGGTGAGGCCAAGATCGGAGGTGTAGCGGCGGTACCGATCGGCGGGAAGCTCGGGGAGAGAGGCGCGGATTTGGTCGATGAAGGCGTCGGTGAGGAGGAGGGGAGGCAGGTCGGGCTCCGCGAAGTAGCGATAGTCGTCAGCACTCTCTTTGGTGCGCATGAGAACGGTTTGTTTGAGTTCGGGATCCCAGCGGTAAGTGCCAGGAGGAATGAGCTCGCGGGGATCGCGATGGGGGTTGTTGAGATAGAGGCGGATTTGTCGGGTGATCTCTGCCTCGATGGCCATCTCCATGAAGGTGAAGGAGTTCATGTTCTTGATTTCGATGCGGGGGCGGAGCCCTTTCTCCCCTTTGGGGCGAACGGAGATGTTGGCGTCCATCCGAAGACTGCCTTCTTCCATGTTGCCGTCAGAGGCGTCGAGGTAGAGGATGATGGCGCGGATCGCCATGGCGTAGGAGGAGGCTTCTTTGGGAGAATGGATGCAGGGCTCAGAGACGATCTCGATGAGAGGCGCTCCGGCGCGGTTGTAATCGACGCCTGCGAAGTTGGTGAAGTGTTTGAGCATCCCCGCATCGTCTTCGATGTGGGCGCGGTTGATCTGAAAGGTTTTTCCACCGGCGGTCACTTGGCCGCCTCGAATGAGGGGATTTTCAAATTGGGTGATTTGGAAATTGCGGGGACTGTCGGGATAGAAGTAGGACTTCCGATCGAAGGTGCTCACTTTGCTGATTTGGGCGCCGACGGCCAGACCAAATTGGACAGCCTTGCGGACCACCTCTTTATTGAGAATGGGGAGGGCGCCCGGCTGACCGGTGCAGACGGATGAGATATTGAGATTGGGCTCGTCGCCGAAATGGTTGGGGGCGGGGCTAAAAATCTTGCTCTTGGTATTGAGCTGCACATGGAGCTCCAGTCCAATGACCGGTTCCCATAGATCGTAGGGGAGATCATCCTTCATAAGCCCTCGGGATACGCGCATGTTGGGTCGCCTGTTCATAGGCGTAGGCATATTGCATGAGAGCGACGTCGCACATTTGCGCCCCTAAAAACTGAACGCCGAGCGGCATGCCCCGCTCATCGTAGCCGGAGGGGACGCTGATGGCCGGAAGTCCGGCGAGATTGGCAGGCACGGTGAAGATGTCTTGCAGGTACATTTGAATGGGATCTTGGAAAATGCCCGGTTGAAACGCGCCGCTGGTAAATACAGGCATGGCGATCACATCGCACTTCCCGAAGGCCTGATCAAAGGCGTCGAGGATGAGCGTGCGCACCTTCTGCGCTTTTTTGTAATAGGCATCTTGGAATCCAGTCGAGAGAACGTAGGTCCCTAGCATGATCCGCTTTTTCACCTCGCGACCAAAACCCTCTTTGCGAGAATATTCGTAGATTTCATCGAGCGTTTTGGCCTCTTTGGAGCGGACGCCGTAGCGGATCCCATCGAAGCGGGCCAGGTTGGTCGATGCTTCTGCCGTGGCCAGGATGTAGTAGACCGCGATCGAATACTTCAGGAGGTCGAGATCGATAGGAACGATCTGCGCGCCGAGGTCTTTCATCACCTGAACGGCCTCTTCGAAATTGCTCCGCACTTTGGCGTTGAGGTTCTCGAGGAGCTTCCAGGGAACTCCCACGGTGGTTCCTTTTTCGAGCTGGGGAGAGAGGCGGTAGGATTCAGAGGGGAGGTTGAGCGAAGTGGCGTCATGCGGGTCGTGCCTTCCCATCGCTTCCATCGCCAAAGCAGCGTCGGCTACTGTCGGCGCCAGCGGGCCGATGGTATCGAGCGAAGATCCATAAGCGACCAGCCCATAGCGCGATACGCGTCCATAAGTCGGCTTGTAGCCGACGATGCCGCAAAAGGCGGCCGGTTGGCGGATCGAGCCCCCGGTATCGCTGCCGGTGGCGATGAGGGAGAGGCGCGCTGCGACGGCAGCGGCGGAACCGCCTGAGGAACCGCCGGCCACGCAGGCGCGATTCCATGGATTGTGGGCGGGGAAGAAGGCGGAGTTTTCATTGGATGAGCCCATGCCAAATTCATCGAGATTGGTCTTGCCGATCAGGAGGGCATCCTCTTCCTCGAGATAACGCATTGCAGTTGCAGAGAAAGGGGCTTTATAGTTGGTCAGGAATTTGGAGCCGCAGGTGGTGATCTCATCGGCGATGTGCATGTTGTCTTTAATCGCGATCGGAATGGCGGCCATTTTCCCGACCGGTTGATTGCGGGCTCGCTTCTTATCCAAAGCCTCTGCTTTCAGTAGAGCGCGGGGACCTAGCACCGATAGAAAAGCGCCCAATTCGCCGCTATATCGCTCGATTCGAGCGAGGAACGTCTCGACGATCTTCACCGCCGTCACCTCTCCTTTGATAAAGGCATTGCGCAACTCGATGGCAGAGAGGGTGTGGAGGGATTTCATTAGGAGCTCGGCTTTAAGATGGGGGGGACGCGGATCATCCCGCCGATCTGGTCGGGGGCATTGGCCAAGAATTTCTCGCGCGGCAAGAGATCGTTCGCCTCATCCTCTCTCAATGGACTCCCTGACATGCCCCGTAGAACATAGCGGCAAGTCCTTACATCATCTGTATTTACTTCGTCCAATTCGGTCATGTGCTCTAGAAGGCGGCTCAGACTTTCGAGAATGGCCTGATTTTCTTCGGGGGAGCACTCGATGCGGCAGAGCTTTTTTAGATGCTCAAGAGTCTGATGATCAAAGTTTGCCATAAAAACGCGCTCTCAAAAATAGCAGATCTTTTTGGCCCCGTCAATCAAAGAGTCGTGACAATCATTAAAAAATGTACTACTATCAGGGATATAGAGCTTTTTTAGGAGGATACGATGAAAGCGCTACGTTTTATTGTATTGCTGTTGATGGTGATCGGTTCTCTGAACTGGGGCCTCATCGGCTTTTTTGGATATGATATGCTCTCCGATTTACTCGGCGGCATGAGGACTTCAGGCGCGCGCATTCTGTTTTCGATTGTGGGCCTGGCCGGTCTTTTTGGTGTTGGTATGCTTTTCCGTTGTTGCTGCAGATCAGGCGGGTGCGGTTGCCACAAGTGTGGACCGAACTGCCACTGCAATTGCCATCGAAAAGAGTAATTTTCTGGGGCGCTTTCTGAGCGCCCCCTCTAAGAATAAAAGAAATCGGGCATTGGCGCGTTTACGAAAAGCAGTCGGGTGAAGCCCCCGCTGCCCCAGTTTGTGTTCCTTTTTTATAAGTATCGCTCCGATTCGCATTAGAATTTCTCCCCTTTACATCCAGCAACTGTCACCAATGAGAACAGCATAAGATACATACATTGGGGGGCAGCGGGGGGCTTCCCCCGACTGTCGTAAACGTGCCCGTGCCCGTGCCCGTGCCCGAAGAACAGGCAGCACGAAGAAACACAAACTGGGGCAGCGGGGGTTTCACCCGACTGCTTTTCATAAACGCTCCCTCTCTTTAATATTTCTTGCATCTAACTTTAGACTTCTATTATGCTGATCTTCGAAGTGCCTTGTCAAAGGCTGTTCAACCCATATAAGGAGTATCTATGTTAGCGATTATTGCCAGTCTTGCAGCCGTAGCAGCCCCTGTGCAAGAAGAGGGAGATCTCGAAACCTCAGAATTTGTGATTTGCGAAGATATCGGAAATATCGAAAACGAAGTGGTTATTTTTGAGGATCTCGAGCAAATCGAAGAGCCCTCTTTCCTTCTCGAAGAGGAAGAAACCTCTCCTGCAGCTGACGAAATCGCTGCCGACGAGAGCTGAGATTTTGTTCTACGAAAGCTTTGAAGCGCAATACGGCGCTTCAAAGCTCGATCTACAACGGAGCAAAGGGCTTAGCCTGAACTTTTAGTTGATGATCGGGAATGCCCTTTTCCCCATCGGGGCGAAGGCCCGTGTAGTAACTTCTCTGCCATTTTTTCTTGGCGGCTTCAGATTCGGGGTCTGATAGATCTTCGATAAAGTGCTTTCGCTCCTCTGCCCACTGCCGATTCTGCTCGTAGAGATCGGGATCGGAGCGCATTTTTCGAAACTCGGGTTCTGTTTGGTCGACCGTGCCGCGAGGAATCGGGAAAAAGAAACAGAAAGGTTCCCCTTTTTCAAAGCGAATGGGGTAATTGGGTTCGGTAAACTTCCAATTCATCGTAAATCCATAAGGGGACCAGTCGGTCTCAATCATAGCGGTGAGGGGATGAATCCCTCTTTTGGGGCGGTTCGGAGATCCCATCACCATGAGGTTCCATCCTGGCTCTGTCCGAAATACACCCGGCACATGGAAGGTGAGAACGCCGGAGCCGAAATGGCTCAGAGCGGTCCGATTTTCAGGAGGGGTGACCCGGATTGCATCGAGGCCCGATTCGCCATTCCATATCGCTTCGAACGATTCTTGGCAGCAGATCTCCCAACCGTGCGCATTCGCGATGCTGAGCGGGAGGCAGCGATAGGCGAACCGCTTTTGCGTTTCGTTCATCCAGTCACGCGTAACGGGAGCGGGCTGAATGGGAAGCGACGAGCGCCCCTCTTCGAGAAAGCAAATCAATTTCATAGGCCCCTTATATCCTATTAAGCGTCTTTCTTACAACTGGGACGGCGCCTCCTTTCGCAAGTCTAGAATATTTCTATATTTTTAATAGTTATTAACTTAAGGTCTTATTTTTAATTAATTTGTAAATATTATTGGCGAATTCTACAATTAACTTAGTGGTGTTGAGTTTTCGGGTGCCTCTGGCTACTCAGCTGAGCTACTGGTGCATAACCCCGCATGCATAAATGGGTAGATGGGGGCTCCCGAAAACTTAAAGGTGATGATGAACCCTTGGATGCGCATCTGGACGCGGCCGCGAGAAACGATCGCTCGGATCGTTGCGGTGAATCCCAATCAGTCCTTATGGCTGCTGGCGGCGATCTATGGCTTTTGTTCGTTGATGAACATGTTCCAATCGATGGCTTTAGGTCAAGTATTGACCACGGCGGCGATTGTCGCATTGGGCGTGATCCTGGCTCCTTTCTGGGGCTATCTAACCTTTACGGTGTGGAGCTGGTTCGTGACTATTGTGGGTAAATGGTTTAGAGGGGCAGCGCACTTTCGGGAAGTGAGAGCTGCCTACGCCTGGTCTTGCGTGCCGATCACGTTGAATATTCCTCTTTGGTTGCTGATGGTCATCCTATTTGGCCATCAGCTCTTTCTCAATTTCCCCGATGCCCACCTGTTGCCGCAGAGGCAAACGCTTCTTCTGTTCGCGATTTTGATCGCAAAGGTGGTCTTAGCGATCTGGTCTCTGGTGATTTATTTAAATGCGCTGGCCGAAGTGCAAAAGTTCTCTATTTTAAGGGCGATTTTCAATGTGATGGTCGCCGGCTTCATTGTAGCAGTGCTTGTATTCTTTGGCTGGAATCTATTGTTCTATGCGATGGGTTATTAAACGAGGAGAGAAGAGATGAATAAGACGTTGGCCAAAAAAATCGGGATCTGGTTCCTGGCGCTCTCCCTCTTTGCCTTTCATCTCTTCTTTCGCTCGGTCGCCCACGCTGACGGGGGGGTCTCCTGGCAGAAAACGTTCTCTAAGGGGGGCGAGTGCCATATCTCCTTCCCTTCGACGCCGCAGCTCATCGAGCAAACGCTGCCGCTGGCCGATGGGGTCAATCGTTTGAGCTACGATGTCTATCTAGCCCCTCACGAGGACAAAGGGGTCTTTCTTCTCCTGATCGCAACCTATCCGATGCCTCTCACCGGCGGCCATGAATTGGCCGGCCTCGAGGGACTGCTGAATGGGATCGTCAATCACAACCCGCAAAACCAACTGGTCTATGCCGATCTGATCGATCTGCTCGGTCACCCGGCGATGAACTTCCTGGTCGAGGGGGGGACGAGCTACTTCCGCGGCCAAGCCCTGATGGTGGGGAACAAGCTCTACCTGATCGCGATGGAAGGACATAAAGGGCAACTGGATGAAAAGGCGTTCACCCGCTTCCTCAAGTCCTTTAACCTGATGAAAGAGTAAAAGAGAGATAATACCCTCTTTTTTCTCTTATCATTCTCATCATTTTATCCTTTCCATCATTAACCTTGGCTTGAGGCCTCACGCGTGTGCATCCCAGCAAATCAATGATAGGAAGGATAAAATGATGAGAATGATAAGAGAAAGAATAGGTTTTTTTTACCTGTTTTTATCTTTTAGAATCCCCAATTGAGGTTGGCGCCGACATAGGGCGCCCCATGGACGTGCGTATAGAGCGGATTGTGGCCGTCTTTATCTTTGATGTAAAAATCTCCCCCTAAATTATAGCCGGCATAGAGCTCCGCTTCTACGCGGAGGAATTTCTCATAGTGAAGATTGAGCTCGGTTCCTATAGAGGAATAAGAGAAAACAGAACGGGGCTGCGGCTCATGCGAACCGGTCCGAAAGCGCTCTTTGAGGGGCCGCACTTTGAGAGAGAGGCGCCATTCAGGCCGGAAGGTATACTCAATCGAGTAATTGATGGGGAAAACCGCCTGAAAGAACCATTTCTTGTTGAGAGTATAGTCAAAGCCGATGATGGGATAGACCATTTCCCCTTCACAGCCCGTATATCCAAAAGCGCCGATATGGTAGTGCCACTTATCGAAGATTTCGTGAGTTCCCCAGAGCAGAGCGGAAAAAAGTCCATAGTCGCGGGCGTTGGAAAAGTGTTTTACATCGAGGTTGTAATCAGCGCGGGCGATCCAACGCCATTTTTCGAGTCCGATGGTGAGGAAGGTGAGGGCGAATTGGACGAATTGGAAATGGGTCTCGTGAAATTTGGGGTTTTTATCCCAATTGAGGGTGAAGGCATTGTATTCAACGCGCGGGAAAAAATAGGAGGTCCGACTGACGGGCACGAGCATGTAAAGGAATGCGTTGGCCTTATTGAAAATGACGTTTCCATCTTGAGGTTGGTGCTTGGGATCGACCGCTGCCGAACCTAAGGCAATGAGGTTGCCTCCCGCATGAATGGGGTGATAGTCCCAAAGCGATTCCGAAGGCGCTTCTTGGGCGAATAGAGAAAGACTTAGGAGGAGGAAGAGAAATCGTTTCATTTTGCGTGTCCGAGCATTCGATTATATTCGGTTTCTTTGGTTTTTGCGTCAAGTTTTGCAATGGTGGTGTAGGCTTGTTGCTCTTTTTCGATCTTCGCGACGAGAAAGTGGTCGGTCGCGCATTTGGCCACTTGAACGAAGTGGGTGACGCAGATCACTTGCCGTTTGGCGGCGAGGCGCTGGAGTTTTTCGCCGAGAATGGTCGCTGTTTGCCCGCCGACATTGCTGTCGATCTCGTCAAAGACGAGGCAGGAGGCTCCAGAAGAAAGAACGGTCTTGAGGGCGAGGAGGAGGCGAGAGAGTTCGCCGCCGCTGGCGCAGTGTTCGAGAGGCTGCGGCGCTACGCCGGGGTTTGCGGAGAAGAGGAAGCGGACGTCGTTGAATGTGTCGGAGACGGAAATGTTAAATTGAGCATGCGGCATGTTGAGGCTTCTGAGTTCTTGGAGAACTTGGGGGGAGAGCTGCTGAGCGGCTCTTTTCCGCTGTTCGGTGATCGCTTGCGCGCGGCGTTGATTCTCCGCCTGGAGACGGAGGAGGGAGGCGCGGAGCGCTGCGATTTGAGAATCGATGTGGGAAAGGTGATCGATGGTTGCCTGGAGCTTTTCCTTTTGGGCTCCAATCTCAGGACCGAAACGCCGCTTGAGCGATTCAATCGCGGCGATCCGCTGTTCCACGGTGGTGAGGCGTTGAGGATTGACTTCAAGTCTGTCGGAATAGCTGCTGATGGAGCGACCTACTTCCTGCAGTTCAAGAAGGGCGCTTTTCATCGATTGGGCCAAAGGGGTTAGCTCTTTGTCAAAGCGAAGGCACTGCTCTAACAGAGTCAGGGAGCGGTTGAGAGAGGGGAGCTCGCCGCTTTCGGTGAGGGTGAAGGCGACGGCGCTGATCTTTTCGGCCAGCTCCTGCGCGTGCGTGAGGAAATGGTGTTCCTCGGTCAATTTCTCCTCTTCTCCCACTTGCCAGTGGGTCTCTTCAATCAGATGGAGATCTTTGAGGGCCCATTCGAGTTCCCGCTCTTTGGGCGTTTGTAGAAGCTGCTCGAGTTCGGCTTCGCTCTTTTTTTCCTCTGCGTGAGCCGCTTCATAGGCACTTACTTCGCCCTGGAGCCCTGCAAAGGCATCGAGCCAAGGGCGCTCTTGTTCGAGGAGGGTTTGGGAACTGCTTTGGTCCACCATCTCGATATCCACTGCTGCGCGTAAGCCAGAGAGAGGGACTTGTGCCTCATCGATGAAGCAGCGGTTTTTCCCCGACCGGTAGATCTCGCGGCGGACGTGCGCTCCATTTTCAAAAAGCGCTTCAACGACGGCAGAATCGGCTCCTTTGCGGATCATCTGGCTTTCGGCCCGATCGCCGGCGATGAGGCGGATAGCCGAGAGGATCGCCGATTTGCCAGCTCCCGTCTCGCCAGTCAAGATATTGAGTCCTGGGCCGAAGGAAATCTCTGCTTTTTCAATCAAGACAAGGTTTTGGATCTTCAGCGAAATCAAATCTCACTCATTGTTTTAAAGTGGGTTTTGGCGACCTTATCCAATACCTCGCGCCCAAATTTCGCGACCAGGGTTTGCGCGGCCCGAATGACTTGGCTGTTGGCCCCTTTGGGCAGCGAGAGGCCATACTCAGCGCTCAGAGAGGCCATTCCCTCTAGGAATCCCGCGCGCGCTAAGATCGAGGCGGCGGCGACGACCAGATCCTCTTCACCGTGCGTCTTTTGCTCGAGCTGGATCTCGAGTTTTTTTTGTTTGAGGGCGCTTTCGACGACATGTTTTTCGGCGAATTGGTCGAGCAACGCCTCTTTGCAGCCCGTTTTGGCGACGAGATCGCCGAGCGCGGCGACATGGGCCCATCCGAGGAGGCGATTGAGGTTTTTGAATTTCTTATGCAACTCGTTATACTTCTGAGGAAACAGCCGAATCGCCGTGTAGGGGAACGCGCTCCGGATTTTTGAGGCCAATTTTAGAATCCCTTCGTCGGAGATCCGTTTACTGTCCTTCACTCCCATTTGGTGCATTTTTTGGATTCCCTCCCCATCGGCATAGACGGCTGCGACACAAAGAGGGCCAAAGAAATCCCCCTTCCCCGCTTCATCCATTCCAATGTGGGGTTTCAGATTGAGGTGAGCTTCTGGATGGGAGAAGGAGAAATTTTTGAGGATCTCGGGCTCGAGATAGAACTCGATGAACGGCTGCATCTCCTTGCCCTGCACGGTGAGGCTGCCCGACTCATATAAGGTGCAGGAGACCCCTTTTTTCTTGGCGGAGAAAAGGGTATAGGGGGGCTTCGAGAATTCAAAGCCCTGGTTTTTGAGGTCCTCTTCCAGCTTGGGCGCAAGGGTCAGGTCGATCTTTGTCGTAAAGGTCATGTAGAATATTGTAAGAGGTTTGACGGAATTGCACAAGTTGCTAATATGGGGAAGGTATTTGGAGGAGTATGTCTGAAGGTTTGAGAAAGATGGGCGAAACGTTTCGCGCCAAAAGAGAAGAGATGAGCTTGTCGCTGAAAGAGGTGGAGAATGCGACCTCCATTCGGATGATCTATTTGCAGGCCATCGAAGAGGGGAGAGTCGATCACTTTTTGTCCAATGTCTATGCGCTCGGCTTTATCCGACAGTATGGCAACTTTTTGGGCTTTGAGGCGGAAAAGTTAGCGAAGGAATTTCCCGAAGCGCTCCGCCTGCCAGCGGAAAAACAAGATTTTGCCTACGGGATTGGAACGCTCGAAATGCGGGGCAATCCTCATGGCGGCGTTCGGTGGATTCCGAGTCTCGTTTGGGGGATTACCGCGATTGTCGTTGCCGTTACAGCGTGGTACTTTGCAAAATTTGTTGGCCTTTTTTAAAGCGAGCAGATATGGTGTGATGCTATGGAGCAGTTGGGCGATTACACCATCCAAAAACAATTGGGCCAGGGCGCATTTGGCTCCGTTTATCTCGCCGAACACCGCTTTATCAAACGCCTCTTTGCCCTCAAAGTGCTTCCCGAAGAAACCTCTCGCGATCCCGGCTTTATGCGTCGCTTCGAAGCCGAGGTTGCCGAGATCGCTGCACTCGATCATCCCCATATCGCCAAAATCCACAACATCTCCGCAAGCGATGGTAGATATTTCATCGTGATGGATCCGATTGTCGATTCGCTCGGCGAAACGATGCATTTGGGGCGTTATCTCGAGCTCAAAGGGCGCTCCTTGGCCGAAGAGGATTGGCTCGATCTTCTCAAACAAGTCGCGTCAGCGCTCGATTATGCCCATGAGGCGGGCGTTGTCCACGGGAGCTTAAAGCTCACTAACCTGCTCGTCGCTCCTGCAGAAAAAGGGGTCCGCCTCCTCCTCTCCGATTTTGGATTGATCCGCCTCATCGGGGAAAAAGTCGCCCTTCTCCGCCTCTGCGAACAGATGGCGAAGGGCTTTCCGAGTCGCTCCTTCATGCAGAGTTTCTCCTTCTTGGCGCCGGAGCAAA
The DNA here is from genome assembly GCA_964400805.1 of uncultured bacterium. GTDB lineage: Bacteria > Chlamydiota > Chlamydiia > Chlamydiales > SM23-39 > REEB52. Next base: position 19,647 of record CAYNWC010000004.1, read on the forward strand.
AGATTCTGGAAGGAGAACTGACTCCTAAAGTAGATGCCTATGCCTTTGGCGTCTTGGCCTACTATCTCCTTTTCCGACAGGTGCCCGAAGGATGTTTTGAGCTCCCTTCCAAAGCATTTTCAAGCGCCCTTCAGAATTGGGATTTTCTCATCCATCGCTGCCTTCAGACCAATCCTCACGTTCGCCCGCAGCGCCTCGTTCAGGCCATGGAGGAATATCTCGCCGCGCCGAAAACCATTCTCAAAGAACTCCTCAGCCTTTCCGAAATCGAAGCAAAGGTTGAAAATAGCCTCCAAATGGCCTTTGAATTAGAAGAGGCCGCTGTCGCTGTGGCTGCTGGAGCGCCGAAACCCATCCTCAAGCCCCAAGAGATCGCGCGGCCCGAGTATGAGCCCGACCCGGCGGCGATCTTCCAGCGCGACATGCACGTTTCCCATTACACGCCCAATAAAGTGGAAGCGCAGGAGATTGAGCCCCTTCTCACTGAAATGGTCGTAATCCCCGGCGGTTCTTACTTGCGCGGTAGCAATGAGGGCGCCCGCGATGAAATGCCCCGCCATCCCGTCAAACTCTCCAGCTTTGCCCTCGATATTCATCCTGTCAGCAACGAACAATTTGTCCGCTTCCTCCAAGCGATGGGAGGGGAGAAAGATCACAATAATAATGACATCATCCGCCTCCGCGATTCGCGCATCAAGCGCTCGAGTGGCAAGCTGATCATCGAATCGGGCTATGCCAAACATCCCGTCGTCGGCGTCACCTGGTATGGCGCAGTCGCCTATACGAAATGGATTGGGAAACGGCTCCCCACTGAAGCTGAGTGGGAAGCCGCCGCCTCTGCAGGACGCGATATCAATTATCCAACCGGATCTGAAATCGAGCGAAGCCAAGCCAATTTCTTCAGCTCCGACAC
>CAYNWC010000005.1:0-19959 GCA_964400805.1 uncultured bacterium
ATCTCCGAAAAGCTCTCCCGCATCCTGAAGCAGAACAAGCTCGAGCACACGATCCTCAACGCCAAAAATCACGCCCATGAGGCCCAAATCATCGCCGAAGCGGGCAAGCAGAGCGCGATCACGCTCGCCACCAACATGGCGGGCCGTGGAACCGACATCAAGCTCAAAGAGGGAGTGAAAGAACGGGGCGGACTTCATGTCATCGGCACAACGCGCCACCATTCGCGCCGCATCGACCGACAGCTCCGCGGCCGCTCCGGGCGCCTCGGAGATCCCGGCTCTTCCAAATTCTTCGTCTCCTTCGAGGACTCTCTCATGCGCCTTTTCGCCTCACCCCGCATGACCTCCCTCCTCCAGCGCTTCCGTCCTCCTGAAGGAGAACCGATCTCGGCGAAGGTCCTCAACAAATCGATCGAGACCGCGCAAAAACGGGTCGAGCAGCGCAACTACACCATCCGCAAACACACCCTCGAATACGACGACGTGATGAACAAGCAGCGGCAAGAGGTCTACGCCTTCCGCAACGACCTCCTCTTCGCTCAAAATCCGATGCAAATTGCCGAGGAGATCCTCGAAACAGTCGCCCGCCAGACCCTGACCGAAAATCCCAACAACCCGCAGGCCCTCTCCACTCAATTCCCCATCTCTTTTGAGAATCCCCTCGGAGAAAAAGAGAGCCTCGATAAAATCCTCTCGAGCTTCCAACAAAAGATCTTCTTCCAAAGGCAGCTCCTCTCCTCCTTCCGCCCCGAGCTCAACGAAGCCGAAAAGGCGCAGAACGTCCTTCAGGAAGTGATCCGCAATCTCATGGTCCGGAAAATCGACCAACTCTGGCAAGAGCACCTCCTCCAGATCGATCATCTCCGCTCCGATGTCCACATGCGGACAGTAGGGCAAAAAGATCCTCTTCTCGAATTCAAACACGAGTCGTTCTCTCTCTTTGAAGCCTTCTCTATCCGAATGCGGCAAGAGATGGCGCGCGACCTCTTCCGCTTTGAGATGATGCCACAACAGCAACCGCCTACCACCCGCACTAAAAAGCGGATGCCAACCCTCATCCAAGGACCCTCTTGAAACTCCGAACTTTCCTCTTTACCCTCATCACAGCCTCTTTTCTTGCCACTCTCTTCGCCGACCCTCTTCCAAAAGCAGAAATCGTAGGCCGCAATGCCTATGGTGCCGAGACCCTAGACTCCCTCCAAGCCACAGGTCTTATTAAACTCCAAGGCACCTCGATCGCCAACTCCATTCGCCTCACTGGAAGCCTCATCTCGCAGAATGCAAAGATCGGCACGCTCGACATCATTGGAGAAGCCAACCTCACCGACACCACCATTCAACACGGCGGCACCGTTCTCGGCTCTCTTCAGGCCGTCCGCTCCACCTTTCTCCAACCCCTCACCATCCTCTCTCAAAAAGTGCTCTTCACAGCCAGTCGCGTCGAAAGCCTCATCATCCGCCAAGACGCCTCCTTTAAGGGCAAACAAATCGTCGAGCTAAAGCAAGGGACTATTATCAGCGGATCCATTCACTTTGAATCAGGCAAAGGGGAAGTGATCATCTTTCCAGGCTGCCAAGTCTTAGGCACCGTCACCGGCGGCAAGATCGTCAAGAAATCATAGTTTCTGTATAAGCAGAAAGAATATGATCCTGGCTGAGATTCTCAAACAACCCGCCAAATTCGACTGCCTTAAGCATCCCGTCATTTTGCAGTTAGAATCGCTTACATTCACTCCCTTTCACGCCATTGCCCTCGCTCTGTTCATCCTTGCGATTTTCCACACCCTCTGCGTCTATAAAGTGCATGAATGGGCCCGACGCGTGGAGATCAGTCAAAGGATCAAACATCCGGATCACAAGAAAGAGCGGAGCCTGCTCGTCCAGTTTCTCTTTTTTCTCTCTGAAGTGGAAGTCATTTTCGCTCTGTGGGCCATCCCTCTTTTTATCGCCATGGTCGCGATGTACGGCTGGACCATCGGCCTCGAATACGTCAACACGCGCGATTACACCGAGCCGCTATTTGTCGTCGTCATTTTGGCGATGTCGGCCACGCGCCCGATCGTTCAGCTGGCCGAATCGATGATCTTTTGGGCGGCGCGCGGTTTGGGAGGTTCTCTCTCTGCGTGGTGGTTTGTCCTCCTCACCTTTGGACCGCTCTTAGGCTCCTTCATCACAGAAGCGGCGGCGATGGCTCTCTGCGCCCTTCTTTTATCGCGCCAATTCTATCAGTATCATCCCAGCCCCAAGCTCGCCTATGCGACGATAGCCCTTCTGTTTGTCAACATTTCCGTCGGAGGCGTCCTCACTGATTTCGCCTCTCCGGCCGTCTTAGTCCTCGCTCACTGCTGGGAATGGAGCATCGCCGATATGTTCGTCGACTTTGGGTGGAAAGCCGCCGTCGGCATCGTCATCTCCAACTTCCTCTACTGGCTCTATTTTCGGAAAGAGCTCCATCATCTCGGCCTACGCAAAAAAGCGGTGAAACTGCTCTCCACATCCAAGAGTGGAGAAACGGCAACCCCCCTCTGGATCACCGCCATCCACATCATAGCGATGGTTTGGGTTGTTTGCGTCTCTCACTATCCAGCGATCTTTATCGCCAGCTTTCTCTTCTTCATCGCCTTTCTGCAAGCGACCCATTCCTATCAATATCCGCTCCACCTCACTCGCCCCCTCATGATCGGGCTCTTCTTAGCGGGCCTCGTCATCCATGGAGGTCTCCAAGGATGGTGGGTTGTCTCGATCCTCCATGGCCTAAGCCCCCTATCCGTGATGGGCGTGGCCATCGCTCTCACCGGTTTCAACGACAATACGATGATTTCCTATCTCTCCACTCTCATTCCGAATTGGGGGGATGTCTTTGAATATGCGATTTTCACCGGCGTGATCGCCGGCGGCGGCCTGACCGTCATCGCCAACGCCCCCAATCCCGCCGGCTATGCCATCTTAAAGAAACACTTTCACCGCGGCATCAAACCGCTGAATCTCTTCTTAGCGGCCCTTCTGCCGACCCTCATCCTCTATGCCGTCTTCTACTTCTTCGGCCCACTCTTTATGAATGGATGAACTACAGCTTCTTATAACCGAAAATCAAGAAAGGGAGAGAGGCGAAGAGATAGAGAAACCAGTGGCGGGCGTCCCATTTGAGGACAAGTACCCCTTTATGAGAAAAGAGGCAGAGAAAGACCCCCAATAAAAGAAGCTGGGCGCCGAGCGTCAGGAGGAGAATAGGGCCAAAGATAGGGCGGGCCGGCTCCTCTTCAACCGAGGCGACAAGGGCAGGTTCTTCAGGAACGGGCTCCTCAGCTGTTTTAGGGCTGTAGGGAGGCGGGTAGAGCGATTGTTGCGTGTTGAGGTTTTTCACCGAAGCAGATTGATGATAGGTGGGGCGCTGCTGCTCGGGCTTTTCCTCTCGCAAATCGGCGGCGCAATAGGGACAAACGATGACGTCGAGATCGATTTCCCCTTCGCAATTGTAACACATTTTTTGACGCTTTTTCGGCTTCATAGGTAAAACAGAGTATATCGAAAGCTCTCTTTTTCTTATAATCGGTATTTTAAGAGGGAGAACGTATGACCGAACGGAAAAAACATGATGTGGTGGTGATCGGATCAGGGCCAGGTGGCTATGTGGCTGCGATTCGGGCTGCGCAATTGGGCAAATCGGTCGCGCTGATCGAAAAAGATCTGCTGGGTGGCTGCTGTCTCAATGTCGGCTGTATCCCCACAAAAACGCTCCTCTCCAACGCCTCTGTTTTGCACCAAGTGCGCAGAGCCAAAGATTTTGGCATTGTGACAGGTTCCGTCTCTTTCCATTACGACCAAATGAAGCAGCGGAAAGATCAAGTAGTGGCGAAGATCAGAGGCGGCTTAGAGGGATTGATTCGCTCCAACAAAATTACGCTCTATCGCGGCACGGCCCAATTTGAGTCGCCGCGCCTGTTGAAAGTGATGGGAGCAGATCAGATATTTGTCGAGGGAGAGAAGATCATCATTGCTACTGGCTCGGTGCCACTGGACATCAAAGCATTTCCCTGCGATCACGAACGGATCCTCAATTCCACTTCGATTCTCGAGTTGACCGAAACGCCGAAGAGCTTGGCCATTGTCGGGGGCGGTTATATCGGCTGTGAGTTCGCCTCTCTTTTTGCCGAATTGGGAGTGAAGGTGACGATCTTAGAGGCCTTGCCGACGATTTTAGCGGCGCAAGGGACACAAATCGCCCAATTCATGACCAAAGCCTTCGCGGCTAAGGGGATCGATATTCAGACAGGCGTCACCGTGCAAAGCATTGAAAACCGGAAGTCCCATGTGAAAATTACGCTGGGAGATGGGAAAACGATGGAGGCCGATCTGGCCCTCGTTTCCGTGGGGAGAAAGGTCTACACCGAAGGACTGGGCCTCGAGAAGGCGGGATTGAAAACCACGGAGCGAGGAGTGATTGAAACGGATGAGGGGATGGAAACAGCGGTGAGAGGCATCTACGCCATTGGCGATGTGACCGGAAAATGGATGCTCGCCCATGTTGCCTCCCACCAAGGGATCGTCGCTGCTAGCAATGCGTGTGGCCTGGAACAAACGATCCACTATGAGGCCGTCCCGGCTGTTGTCTTCACCTCTCCTGAAATTGCGACCGTGGGGTTGACGTTAGAGCAGGCCCAAAAGGCAGGACATGACGCAGTGACCGGTTCCTTCCCCTTCATGGCCTTGGGCAAGGCGCAGGCGTCGATGGACACCGAAGGATTTGCGCAGATCATCTCGGATCGGAAAACAAAGCAGATTTTAGGAGCTGTGGCCATCGGCCATGAAGCGTCGAACCTGATCGGTGAAATGGCCCTTGCGATTCAAAATGAACACACGTTAGAGTCGGTGATAGAGACGATCCACGCCCATCCCACGATCGCGGAAGCCTGGCATGAAGCGGCGCTGATCGCCAATGAAACACCGATTAACTTTCCGCCCAAAGCAAAGCGATGACCAAACTCAATATCCTCCCTGAAAATCCCGAAGAGAGCGTAGGCCGCTTTCCCTCTTGGCTCCACCGCAAACTGCCAATAGGGGGCCAGATTTTCAAAACCAACGCAATCCTTGAGAAATACAATCTGAATACCGTTTGCGAAGAGGCAAAATGCCCCAATCGCCTCGAATGCTATACGAAAAAAACAGCGACCTTTCTAGCCCTCGGCAAGGAGTGCACCCGCAATTGCGGCTTTTGCAGCATCGATTTCAGCAAAACGCCCAAAGCGCCCGAAGCTGATGAACCTCACCGGATCGCCCTTTCAGTGCGGGAGTTGGGCCTAAAACATGCCGTGATCACCATGGTGGCCCGCGATGACTTGCCCGATCAGGGAGCGGGTCAAATCGCCGCGATCATCCGGGAAATCAGAAAAGAAAACCCCGACGTGACGATCGAAGTGCTCACCTCTGACTTTTCGGGTAATGTAAAGCCGCTTTACATTGTCCTTGAAGAGAAGCCGGAGATCTTCAACCACAACATTGAAACGGTCCGGGCGCTCAGCTCCCGCGTGCGCCACAAAGCGGAATACGACCGGACGCTAACGGTCCTACGCAATGCCAAGGAATCAGGTCTGTCTATCTTCGTCAAGTCGGGCATCATGGTGGGCCTCGGAGAGACCGCGGACCAAGTGAAGGAGACGATCGACGACCTTGCACGGGTCGGTTGTGATATCATCACCATTGGCCAATACCTCCAATCGACGCAGACGAAATTGAGGGTCAAAGAGTTCATTCATCCCGATCAATTCAAGGCCTATGAGGCCTATGGACAGCAACTTGGAGTCCGCCACATGTACTGCGGGCCCTTTGTCCGTTCCAGCTATAACGCCAATCTCTTCGCTCCCGATACTAGAAAATAATCTCCCTTCTTCCTATTACAAAGGAGATGAGGAAGACACAGATTGAGATCGCAACCGTGGTACTGGCCGGAGGAGAGGGGAAGCGACTCTACCCGTTGACACTCCACCATTCAAAGCCGGCCGTTGCCTACGGGGGGCGCTACCGACTGATCGACATCCCGATCTCCAATTCGATCAATTCCAACTTTCGGCAAATCTTTGTGATCGCGCAGTACCTCTCTGGCGAGCTGCAGCATCACATTGGCCAAACGTACCACTTCGATCTCTACAATCCGGGCTCGGTCGATGTCCTCACGCCGCAGATCAACGAAAAAGGGGAAAAGGAGTGGTTTTCGGGAACCGCCGATGCGGTGCGCAAAACATTGCCGATTCTCCTTCAATCTCCCGCCGATTATTTTCTCATCTTAGCGGGCGATCAGCTCTACAACATCGATTTCCAATTCATGTTGGCCTTTGCGCAATCGAAGCAGGCCGACGTCACCATCGCCTCTCTCCCCGTTTTCGAGAAAGAGGCCAAGCGGATGGGCCTTTTAAAAATCGATGGGCACAATCTCGTCACCGATTTTGTAGAAAAGCCCCAAAAGGCCGAAGAGATCGAGAAATTCGTCTTGCCTCCTCGTTTTTTTGAAGAGTGGCGCCTGAAAGCCTCTCCGCAGCCCTCCTATCTCGGTTCCATGGGAATCTATATTTTCAAACGAGATGCCCTCGTTTCCCTCCTCAAAGAAGACGCAAGAGAAGACTTTGGCCATCATCTCCTCCATACGGCGGTGAAACGATACAAAACAGCTGCCTTTCTCTACTCGGGCTATTGGGAAGATATTGGCACCGTAGCCTCCTATTATGAGGCCAATCTCCTCTTGACCGAATCGAAAAAGGGGCTCAATACCTATGATGAGCGCCATCCGATCTACACACGCCCTACCTTTCTCCCCGGCCCCAAAATCAAAAATGCCCAAATCGCCCAATCGATCATCTGTGAAGGGAGCGTCATCGAAGCTGCGGAAATTTCCCATAGCGTCATCGGCCTTCGCTCTCGCATCAAACAAGGCACCATCATTCGCGATACAGTGATGATGGGAAATCACTTCTATATGCCCCCCTTGCATGACGGCAAACCGATCGAATCCGATTCGTGGATCGGGGAACAATGCCTCATTCAAAAAGCGATCATCGATGAACATGTACAAATCGGCCACAATGTGAAACTCATCAATCGCGCGCAACATAAAACCTTCGATGGAGAAGGGATCTTCGTCCGCGATGGGATCATCATCGTCACAGCGGGGACAAAGCTTCCCAACAACTTTGAATTTTAGTATGTTCAATGCATGCGCATTTGGGCCATTGGCGATCTTCACTTAAGTTTTGGCGTAAAGAATAAGAGCATGGAGGTGTTTGGTCCGCAATGGGAAAACCATGCTGATCAAGTCGCCTCTCATTGGAAAAGCCTCATCCGCGCCGAGGACCTCGTCCTTCTGCCCGGAGATTTTTCTTGGGCCCTCAAAGTCGAAGAGGTGGTTCCCGATTTTCAGTGGCTCCATGAGCTGCCCGGCACCAAGGTGATGATCAAAGGCAATCACGATTACTGGTGGGGCTCTCTGAGCAAACTCGCCCCGATCCTTCCTCCCTCGGTGCATCTCATTCAGAATAACGCCTTCCATTGGAAGGAGGTGACGATTGGCGGCGCCCGCCTTTGGGACACGCCGGAGTATTCCTTCGGCTCTTTCATCGAATATCGAGAGAATCCCAAGGCGAAAAATCCCGATGCCGAAGTGATTGTGCAAGAGGAGTTCGCTGAAAAGCTCTTCAACCGCGAGCTCGAGCGATTGAAGATGAGCCTTGCCCAGCTCAATCCCGAAGCGAAGATCCGCATCGCCATGACCCACTACCCCCCAATTGGACCTGACCTTGGCCCCTCCCGCGCCGCTCAAATCCTCGAGCAGCACCAGATCCAGATCTGCCTCTTCGGCCACCTCCACAACATCCGAGCCAATACCCCTCTCTTCGGCACCGCCCGAGGCGTCCGCTACGTCCTCACCTCCTCCGACTATATCCACTTTCAACCCATCGCCGTTCTCTGAGAATTCTTGGCTACTAGCGCAAAAAGAGAAAGGAGAGTAGAGTGTTTTCCCCTATTCTCAGGAGAATTTATGAATTCACTCATCACGCCCACTCACGAGTTGTTAGAGCAAGAAGAGATCCAAGCGATTGAAACGTTGATTCGGCGCCTTCAATCTACGTTTGCTACAGTAGAACAAGAGGCATTCGCGGATGCCTGTCAACTCGCAGCCCAAGAAATGCCCATCCGATTGCGAAAAGCATTTCTCGATTTTCGAAATCGGAGAATGAACAATGGGTACCTATTGATTCAAGGTTTTCCCATTGATGATGCCTCTATCGGGCCTACGCCGAGTCACTGGGATGCTCCTTGGGAATACCCCCAAATTTTTCGTGAAGAAATCTTCCAGTGTCTGATCTCTAGCTGCTTGGGAGAAATCTTTGGCTGGCTCACTCAGGAAAATGGGCGCTACCTCCGACACATTGTCCCTATCGAAGCAGATAAAAATGAACAGCTCGGAGGGAGCAGCAATGTGATTTTATTATGGCATGTAGAAGAGGCTTTTCATCCACAGCGCGCCGATATGATGACTATCATGTGTTATCGGAATAACGAAAAAGCAGCCACCAATCTTTGCTCTACCTGAGATTTAGATTTGCCACGTGTCTACTGGGATGTCCTTTCGTAAACTCGATTTGTGATTGAACCCGATAAATCGCACTCTCCTGAAAACAATCAAAGCAAGCATTGGAAACTGAGCGCCGCACATTTTAAGAGAATCCAATCTTTTCTACAGAATCCCCAACCTGTGTCTGTATTGCAGGGAAGTCACGGCCAAGAACAACTCTTACTCGACGAAGCTTTCATGACTGCTTTGCCCGGCGATACAGAAGCCAAAGAGGCTCTCGACTGGCTCTTCCAGCACATGAATGAAAAAAAGTGCGCCCTTGTGATGCAAGCAGGGGATATTTTACTCATCGACAATCGGATGACTGCCCACGGCCGCTCCGCCTATGCCCCTCATTACGGCCCCAAAGCGAGATGGTTAAGGCGAGTCAATATCACCACAGACCTCAGAAAATCGTATCAATGGAAAGATCAACCGTATGGAAGAGTTATCTTCTAATCAAGGGCAACGTCGATTGAACGGCGTTGGCTCCGTTATTTTCGGCTCCTCACTGATTTCATTAAGCCCTTTTTTAGTGGAGTTTTCCGGCTTAGAGGCGGTGGCGAATAGCTTCTATCGCATGGGTATTGGCGGACTGCTATTATGCGCGATTGCGCTCTTCCGAGGAGAATTTTGGCCTCCAAAAAGACTTTTAGGACTTTATTTTCTCGCTGCATCGACCATTTCTTTAGATTTAGTCATATGGAACCAAAGCGTTCTCTATATCGGCTCCGGCCTATCGACTGTTTTGGCTAATCTGGAGATTGTCTTTTTAGTCTTCATTGGGACCCTCTTTTTTCGAGAGCGCTTACCGTCTCAATTTTTTCTCATGCTCGCCTTCATTGTCTTCGGGGTTTGTTGTCTCATTTATCCTTATTTGTTTGAGTATCACGCAAACACCCTCTTAGGCATTGTATTTGGCCTCGCCGCCTCGTTCGTTTACAGCCTTTATCTTCTCATCCTAAAAACGATCCGCATCAACTATCCCGACACCTCGCCGATTTCTATGCTCGCGATGATCTGTTTATTGGGCTCTCTCATCCTCGGAATCTCTATCCTATTCATTCCAACAGCTACGTTTTCCATTCCTCATTGGACCGGATTTTCCTATGTCCTGGCCAATGGATTGCTCTGCCAAGTGATCGGATGGCTTTTGATTACGCGCGGACTTAAGCAAGTCAGTTTGTCTCTCTCGGGCCTTTTAATGCTTGTCCAACCCGCACTCACTTTTATTTTTGACTGCCTGTTTTTCGGGAGAAATACGCTCTGGATTCAGTTAGTTGGATGCGCCATTCTATTAGCAGCTGTTTACGGAACGACAAGAACAGAAAAAAAAGAGGAAGCCCTCTCATGACAATCGAAGAGGTCGTCGACAAGCAGCTCATTGCCTACAATAAGGGAAATTATGAAGTTTTTGCCTCTTGTTACCATGAGGATATCCTCTCTTATGACCTGCTACTAGCAACCCTCAATCCACAGATGAGCGGCGCCTTCTTTTTTGCTCATTATCGAAATAAATTTTCAAACAATCCAACTCTTCACTGTCAGGTTACAGAGCGGATCGTGCATGATGATCTGGTGATCGATAAAGAACTCATCACAGGTTATGGGAAGCGCAATCACACGGAGCTGGTGATCTACCAGGTTGAACGAGGGCGCATCTCAAAAATGTGGTTTAGCAAGGAAATTTTTGAAAATCTATTCGAAAAAGAGGGTTTAGCGTAAACTGTCAGGTCAATTGAATACATACATTATCTAGGTGGGATATGTTTTTTTGTAAGATGTTTAACGTAAAGAACTTTTGTTTATTATTCACCCTTTGCTTGCTGCCCTTGATGGCCAGCGCAGAAGGGAATAAAGGGGAAGAGAAGTTTGTGGTGGGAACCACAAGCGCCTATGCGCCCTATGTCAGCTTGAATGAAAAAGGTGAGTATGAGGGTTTTGACATCGACTTAGCCAATATCATTGCCCAAAGATTGAAGAAAAAACTCGTTCTTCAAGACCTGGGAAGCATGCCGAGTCTTCTAGTCGCTCTCCAGAAGAAGAAAATCAATGCGATCATCTGGGCCATGTCGATCACTGAAGATCGACGAAAAGAAATGGACATGATTTATTATCAAGGGGATAAGGTAACCGAGATGCCCTTTGTATTTTGGAAAGAGGTCCCCAAGGGAGTGCAAAAGATCGAAGATCTCTCCAAGCTTCCGAACTCTACAATTTGTGTAGAAGCGGGTTCTTATCAAGATTCTGTTTTACGGGAATACCCCTCTTTGAAAGTGGAGTTTGTGGATAAAGTAGCCGATTCGATTATGAAGCTAAAATATGGAAAGGCGTTCACAGCGACTCTCGATAACTCTCTAGTAAATCGCGTGCAAACGCAATACCCCGAGGCAAAGGTGCTCAATTTGCCCCTTCCCGAAAGCCAACAAAGCTTTGGAAATGGAATTTGCATCAATAAAACCGACTCCGAACTATCTGCTGCCGTCAATAAAATCATCGCCGATCTGACAGCGGAAGGGAAAATCGCTGAGCTGGAAAAGAAATGGGGCTTAGCGAAATAGACTTTGGACACCTCTTTTTGGATTGATCTTTTACAGCGCACATTGCCCCTTCTTCTGTTGGGAGTGGCTATGACAATCAAAGTGCTCCTCGCTTCAGCGTCGATCAGCTTTATTCTAGGGCTGATCTTTGGCGCTCTTTGTTGCGAGGAGCTAAAGATCCGTTTTGTTTCTCCGATCATTCAGTTTTTGACGTTCATTTTGCGGGCAATCCCTTTCTTCGTCCAACTCTTGATCGTCTACTTTGTTTTTCCCGATTTACTCGGCCTCAACCTCGACGTATTTCCCGCATCGGTCATCGCATTAGGCGCCTGTTCCTCTGCCTATGTATGTCAAATTGTAAGAGGGGGGCTCAATTCCATTCACATCTCCCAATGGGAAGCTGCCTTTGTACTCGGCTACAGCAAATTAAAAACTCTCGTTTATATTATATTTCCTCAGATGTTCCGGAATATCTTGCCCGCCCTGAACAATGAACTGGAAGCGATGCTCAAAAGTACAGCCATTCTATCTTCGATTGGGATGTTGGAGTTAACTCGAATTGGGATGAATATCGTCTCGAGAGAGTTGAAGCAGCCGTTGGCTATTTATTTGATCGTAGCCGCTTTCTATGTGGCTATGTCTACCATCTTGAATTTTGCAGCCAAGCATTTGGAAAAACGGATGCTGAAAAAAGTGAGGGCCTAACCCTGTGATCCACGTCTCTCAACTCTCCTTGATCAAGAAAAAAAAGAATCGGGAATATACCCTATTGAAAGAGATTTCTTTGGAGATCCCCACTGCTAAAATCACCCTGTTTCTGGGGAAAAGCGGCTCAGGAAAAACCTCGGTCTTGCGCTGCCTTTCCCATATTGAAAAGAAATATCAAGGAAAGATCCTCTATCGAGGCCAACCTATCTCTACCCTCTCTCCCAAAGAGCGATGCCAACTCATTGGATTCGTCCCCCAATCCTACGCTCTCTTTCCGTTTATGACGGTGCTCGAGAATTGTGCCCACCCGTTAAGAACCATTCTGGGGCTTTCAAAACAAGACGCCTACAAAAAGGTGGAGGAAAAAATCTGGTCTCTTGGAATGGAGAACTTGATCTCTTTCTATCCGCATGAGCTTTCGGGAGGACAACAGCAACGCACCTCGATTTTGCGCGCGCTTTTACTCAACCCCGACTTTTTACTTCTCGATGAGCCCACCTCGGCCCTCGATCCTGAAAACACAAATCTCCTCATTCAGATCCTCCAGCGCCTTCGCCAAGAGGGGAAGGGGATCGTGATCTCCAGCCAAGACATGCTTTTCGCGCAGAAAATCTGCGAACATGTCTATTTCCTCGAACAGGGCAAAGTGGTTGAGAGCTATGTGTTCAATGCAAAAGAGAGGGTCCTTTCTGACGAGAGTCAGCTCGGCCGTTTTTTCAATGCGACCCGGTTCTCACAAGAAATCAGCGAGCCCGTCTTGACTACTTAGTTTTTTTCTTTGAAAAAAAACCAAGCATCCGTTACCTTTCCGGCGTCATTTTTTTAATAAGAACAATGATTACACGTTTATCTGTACTCAATAGGAGGTTTTTTATGTCATATATGACAGTTAACGCACACCGGGCTGCCGTACCACTACCAGAAGATGAATTTGGCGATCTCGCCGGTCAAGGGCTTGGCAAGCCAGATTACTCAGTCCCCGACTCTCTTAAAGCTATCTCTGGATTCACCAACTATACACCTCACCAAATGCGGGTAACTTCTCAATGGAAAACAGATCTTGCTGAAGTTTTCAGAAAGTATGGGTATACTCCCATGGATCCTCGTCCTGTTGAGTATGCTTCCAATCTACAGCTGACTGGAGGATTGACCAAACAAATTTACGGGGTGAGCCGTTTGCAAGATGGGGGATTAACAAAGATGGGACTCCCTTTTGACCGCACGGTTCCCATGGCCATCATGATTGCTCAACATCATCAGAAAATGAGCTTTCCTTATGCGCGCTATGATATCGGTTGGTCTTGGCGCGGAGAACACGCATCTACAGGGCGTTATCGCGCCTTTATTCAAGCGGACATGGATATTGTGGATCGCGCTCTTACAGCCCGTTCTGATGCACAATGTATTGTGGCCATGATCAAAGGACTACAAAAGCTAGAAGTGCCCAAATGCACCGTCTTTTTGAACCACATTGGAATTGCGAAGGCGTTTTTGAAAGCAGAGGGCATCCTCCCTGCACAGTACAACGACGCTCTGAGAGCCATTGATAAACTGAAGCCAGATAATGAAGCAGAGGTCGTTGCGGAGTTGGTCCAAAACGTGCCTACTTTGAAGCCAGATCAGGCGCGCAATCTGTTAGCGAAAATGAACTATAGAGGGCCTCTGTCTGAATTTAAATTTCCTGTCGATCCAGGACAAGAAGCCAAGGAGGCTTTTGCTCACCTTCAAGAGATCGAGAAAATTGCAACTCTTATGCAAATAGAAAAAGGAACTTTGCAATTCGCCCCCAACCTCACCCGTGGATTGGACTATTACACAGGCGTGGTCTTCGAATCGTTTATTCCGGGCAAGGAAAGATATGGCAGTGTAGCGAGCGGCGGTCGCTATGACAACTTGGTTGGAGAATTTAATAAAAATCTCAAGCTTCAAGGGATCGGAGGTTCTATCGGCCTCACGCGCCTCTATGATGTGATGCAGGCTGAAGGACTCGTCGACCTCTCGAAGGAGACCACTTCTCAGGTTTTCGTCGGATATAGAGATGAAACGACATGTTTGGAGCGCGCAATAGAAGTGGCCAATGCTCTTCGCGAATCAGGAATCTATACGGAGCTCCACACTGCTGATCTCAAAGTGAAAAAACAACTCGCTCTTGTGGATGATAAGGGGATTCCCTATACCATTTTAGTGATGAATCCGCATGAAATTATTCTCAAAGAGACGCATATTAAAAAATCCTCTGAAGAACAAACACCGCAACATACCTTTAAAACGGTCCAAGAGGCAGTTGTCTTCATGCAGGCAAAGAAAGAAGCAGGTCTGCTAGATCCTAAACCGATCCAGAAAGATCCTGTCGAGTCCAAAAAGGACAACTAATCACACAAGGCGCTCCTTCCGGAGCGCCTATTTTCTCCACGCCGGATTTCGCAAAACACCCGATTCTAATAGCGAAAGAGCCTCCGCGTACCTTTCTTCAAAACTCTCATCGTCTGTCTGAGGACAAGAGATTTTAGATTGAATCTTCTCAAAGATCTCTTCGCAAAGGGGATTTTTCACCTGTTGCTTCTTTCGGCTGAGCGAATAGGCCTGACTTGTCGTGAGAAGATGGATCGCCAAAAGCTCATTCATCAACGTCATTTGATCGAGCAATTTATGGGCAGCCGTCGCCCCATAACTCACCACATCCTCTGATTCATTGGCGCTGGTCATATTGAAAATGGATGCCGGATTTGCCAATAAGGCGATTTTATGGGCCAGAGCGTTGCCGGTATATTGCGTGATCATATATCCCGACAAAAACCCGGCTTTCTTGGGGTCTGCCACTAAATAGACGGGAAATCGATTCTTATTTCTAAAGGGATTGAGGAGGTAGGTCAGCTGTCTCTCTATGGTCCAGGCTATTTTTGCATTCGCAATGGCGATTGCATCGGCAATCGTAGCGGAGGTTTCCCCATGAAAATTGCCGCCAGACACCACAGCCCAATCGATCCCCTGGAAAGGGATCTTTCGAGAAGGATCGACATCTGGGGAAAGTTCACTGCCTCGAAAAATGAGCGGATTGTCGGTGATCGCATTCAACTCTCTTTCGACCTTCTCTCTTTGTTCTAAAATGAGCTCGATTTTAGGCCCTAAAATTTGGGGCAAGCAGCGAATCGAATAATCATTCTGCACTTCACCGGTGTCTGCTTTTGACAAGTAGGGGCGCAACACCTCTGCCACGCGCGTTTGCCCGTTTTGATAGCGGACCGTTTGCATCATTTGATAGAAAGCTGCATCGACCGCAGCGGTGGTATGAATAAAGAGACCCAAAAGAGCGAATAGATTGTCTAAGAATTGCAGTTCTTTCAGGTAAGCAGCGGCCAGCATAGAGGCCATAAAGGACGTCCCGTTGCTGAGAGCCAGCCCTTCCTTGGCTTTTGGATTGAAGGGAATAATATCCGCTAAATGAAGAGCCTCCGCGGCTGTCATCCGTTTCCCTCGATAAATGACAGGCGTTGCCTCTCCCATCATCGCCCTTCCCAACCGAGAGAGGAACGCCAAATCCCCGCTGGCTCCCAGCGATCCCGTGCAAGGCACTTCCGGGATGATCCGGGCATTGATCATTTGAATCAGAGTCTGTAGCGATTCAACAGAGAATCCCGAATATCCCTTTGAAAGAGAGTGCGCTCGCAAGCACATCGCCCCAAAAGTGATTTCTGAAGGAAGAGGAGCTCCAATCCCCGCATCGTGACTCAAGAGCATCTTTTTCGATAAAAGAGCCGCATCTTCCGCATCGACGGCAGTATTGCGCAGGTCGGCAAAGCCAGTCGTCAACCCATAGACTTTAATTCGATTGGCCAAAAGATGATCGATGAACTTTCGCGTTTCATTCAGTCGAGAAACCAGCGCATCATCGAGAGTGAATTCATATTCCTGGCGTAAAAGGCCTGAAAAATCTTCCATTGATATCCAGTAGTCAGCACAGAGCTGTTTTTCAGAGACAGGGGAACAAGATATGGTCATGGGGGCGTCCAAGTAAAATTTGACCGCCTAATTTAACAAGTCGCCACAATAAAAAAAATAGATTCTATCTATTGTACCCGCTCTTCGGATCGCATATAATTCTCTCACTATGAAAAAGAAGCCCTTTCTTCTTTTAGAAGTCCTCATCGCCTTTCTTCTGGTTGTCATTTGTATTGTTCCTTTAGTCAGACAGCCGTTGATGTTATATCGCGCTGAAATGGAACACTTGGAGGTTATGGAACTCGAGCGGCTGGCCGACTGGACATTCACCGAGGTGAAAGAGATGTTGCTCAAGAACGAGGTCCCTTGGGAGAAAATCCCTAGGAAAGACGCAAGGACGAGCGAATTTCCCCTGACCGATGTGATCCTCCAGATTCCGGGATGCCCCCCGAAAACGATCCATCGGGGCTTCTATCTGCAGGGGAAAGCAGAGAAAATCGGCAACCAAAATCAAATCTATCGACAAATCTGGATCCAAGTGTCCCTCAACAAGCACATCTATACGTTTCGCATGCCTGTGGAAAAACGTATGGAATAAAAATTTGAAAAAGAGCATAGGTCTTTAATAGAATATTAAAGGATCTCTATGTCTCATCATCCCCACGTTCCGGCGAGCAGCCACATCCGCGAATTCACCCTCAGGGCCACGCTGGTGGGCCTCGTGTTTGGGTTTTTCTTCGCTGTAGCCAACGCCTACTTAGCCTTGAAAATTGGGCAGACGGTCACCGCTTCGATCCCCGCCGCGATCATGGCGATGGCCCTCTCCAAGGTGCTATTCAAGGGAGGGACAATCCTCGAGAACAACCTGATTCAAACGATCGCAACAGTGGGAGAGGGGTTGGCAGCGGGAGTGATTTTCACGATTCCGGCCCTCATTTTGCTCGGAGATAGCCCTTCGATCGGCCGCATCTTCATCCTCTCGACATTGGGAGGCATTCTGGGGATCTTATTCATGATTCCGATGCGCCGCTTCATCATCGTGCAGGAGCACAAAAAACTCCCCTTCCCCGAAGGAACCGCGTGCGCCGAAATCCTCAAATCGGGCGAACGGAGCCACAAGACGGCGATCATGATCGTCTGGGGCGTTCTCGCCGCAGCGCTGTTTAAAATTGCCTCGAATGCCCTCTTTCTGTGGAAAGAACAGGTCACCTGGGTCTTTAATAGCTTGAAAAAAGGTTCTTTTTCCCTCGATACAACACCGGCCCTTCTCGGCGTCGGCTATATCATTGGCCCACGCATTACGGCAGTGATGTTCGCGGGAGGAATTTTGGCCTGGTGGGGCTTCATCCCGCTGATCGTGTCATTCGGCCTAGGCGATGCGACGATCTACCCTTCGACAGTTCCCATCGGGCAGATGAGCGCCGACGATATCTGGAGCCATTACGTCCGCTACATCGGCGTCGGGTGCTTGGCAACAGGTGGATTTTTTAGCCTCTTCAAAGTAGCTCCTCTCCTCTACCGCACCATCCACGTGAGTGTAAAAGAACTCTTCAGCGGTTTTGGCGATCAGAGCCATGTCCCGAGGACAGACAAAGACATTTCGATGGCTTGGTTGCTGATCGGCGCTCTCGCGATCATCCTCTTTCTCTGGGTCTTCCCGACCTTGCCGATGAATCTTTTGACCATTGTCCTTTTGGTCGTTCTGAGCTTCTTTTTCGTAGCTGTCACGTGCATGACGGTGGGGCTTGTGGGAACCTCTTCAAATCCAGTTTCCGGGATGACGATCACCACCCTGCTCATCACCTGCTTAGTCTTTGTCCTGCTCGGTTGGACTGAAAGGGTCTATCTCATCTCCGCCATGACCATGGGATGCGTCGCCTGTTGTGCGATCTGCATGGCAGGAACCACAGCCCAAGATTTAAAAACGGGCTATTTGCTCGGCGCCACCCCTCGCGCTCAACAGATCGCTGAGATCATCGGCGCGATCATCCCCTCCCTCGCCCTGGGCTATACAATCTATATCTTAAATCAGGCCTATGGGATTGGCTCTGCGATGATGCCGGCTCCCCAGGCGACCTTGATGTCGATGATTGTGGAAGGGGTTATCGGCGGCGACCTTCCTTATGGCCTCGTAGGGATTGGAGTGGCGATCGGCGTCGTCCTCGCCCTGCTGCGCGTTCCCGTCCTCGCCTTTGCCTTGGGCGTTTATTTGCCTCTTTCCCTCTCAACTGCTACAATGGTCGGCGGTTTGGCAAGGGCCTATGTCGAAAAGAAAACCCCAGATGAGTCGACCCAAGAAGGAGGGCTCTTGCTAGCCGCAGGTTTCATTGGAGGAGATGCGTGCATCGGGATTGCGATAGCCATCGCCGCGCTCAGCGGCCTCATTCCAGCCGACAAACCGGCTCTTTGCCCCAATTGGGTCAGCGCGGTTGCCTATGCGCTGCTCGCCTGTGGGCTCGCGCTTGGGGCCCTCAAAAAAAGAGAAGCATAATTCTCTTTGAGATTTTGATCGCGCTCAGTTTAACTGCCATTTTATTAACGTTTCTCTTTTCCTTTTTTGTCGAAAGCGCAAAAATCGAACATAAACTCCAAACAGCTCGTATGGCAATCACTGCGCGGGGGACTCTTCAAACCCGTCTTCAATCGGTTCTGAATGCGATTCACTACAACTCAGCAGAGCACCTCTATACCAAATCCTTTGAAAAAGAAAAGTGTCCGAGTCTCATCACTATTTTCGACAATGGTATCGATCCAGATCCCGCCTATAGCGGTCCCATTATCGGGCGGATCTATCTCGACGCCGAAAATCATCTCTGCCTCGCCACCTGGCCTCTCGATGAAAATAGGAAACGGCCCTGGCGCAATGAAATCCTCCTGCCTAACGTCTCCCATTTTGAATTTGAATTCCTCGGAGAGAGAAGCGCTTCGGAACATGGGAAAAAAGAAAAAATCACGCCGATCAACGCCGCCTATGCCTGGCGTACCGCTTGGGCAAAGTCGCAAAGAGCCTCTATCCCCTCTATCATTCGCTTGACAATCCGAGAAGAAGGGAGAAAAGAGCCGCTCCGCTTTGCCTTTATTCTTCCCTCTCCCGAGCCATACGTCGTTTATCGGGAGAAGAAAGCATGAATATTTTGGGCCTCGTCTTTTCTCTCCTCCTCATCCTCTCCTACGGCTTCTATGCCTGCTGGGATCAGCAAACTGCGGCAACCCGTCTCCGAAGAACCTATGTAGGTCACCAAAGGGCCAATCGCACGCTTCTCAATAAATATCAAAGCGAACTCTATAGCCGTTTGAAAGGCAAAGGGCAGCCCACCAAACCCCGCCAACAATCAGAAGCTCGAACAGAATCTCCCCAATCTCCTCCGAAACCTCCCGAGCTCAATCCCCTTTGCGCGCGTCTCAATCTCTGGCCCCTCATCCAAGAGGGGAGGGAAAATCATCCTCTGCTCTATGAGGTGAGCGCTGAGCTGATCCGCACCTTCTACACACCTCTCCAAGGCCGGGAGAAGCGCTTTGAATATCACTTTCTCGACGCCTTCCTCCTGGCCGCGAAACAAACCCTTCAAGGAGAAGCTCCCTTTGCTCTTGAGAAAATCACCTTCGCCGATCCCCAATGGCAGCGCCTCTACTATAAAATGCTCAAAGGGACCAAGCGGTGGGATCTCGCCACCCATGTAGGATTGCCCCCCCTTCTCGACTACATCAAAGCCGAGCCAAGTCCCAGCTCCGTCTGTCTCTTTCACTCCCATCCCGACCTCATCGCCGTCCTCTTCGGCACCCCTGTGGCCCTCCCTCTCTACACAGAAATCCATCGCAAAGAGGGGCCTGCGCTCACCCCTGAACTCGTCGAAACATTTTGCCGTCAAGCGCATCAAACTCCTTTCGACCCCGAGCTCCTCAAGCTCCTCGACTTCAAAAATTCGGGTCATCACGAGATGCAGAAAACATTCCTTGCAGAAGACCGGCAAACCGACGTCTATCTCCGCCAAAAAGTCTATTTAAAGAGTTAGGGGGCGTCTTCAAAATCTAGATGGCGATCTTTGAGCGCTTTTTGGCAGATTTTTTGATTCGCTCGTCGCCTACCTTTTCAGGTATGTCTCCTCGCTCATTTCAAAAAATCTGCAGAAAAATCATCTCAAACCTCGCAGATCTATATTTTGAAGACGC
>CAYNWC010000006.1:0-16717 GCA_964400805.1 uncultured bacterium
TCTCTTTTTCCTGCCCCTGGCGATGTGGTTTTCTCCCTTGATTTTTGGAGGAGATCGCTATGCGGATATGGAGATCTCCTATTTCCGCCTATTGATGCTCTTTGGCCCCAGCTATGCGCTTATGATGGCTCTTTCGGGCTTTTTCATCGGCAGAGGCAAAACAAGCGTTTTGATTTGGCTTGCGATCGGCGCCAATCTGATCAATATCGTTCTCGACTGGGCGCTCATCTTCGGCGTTCCCGGCTTCATCCCCGAAATGGGCATCCGCGGAGCCGCGATCGCGACTTGCTTTGGCTATCTCTTTGAATCGCTCATCCTCCTCTATCTCTTCCTCCGCAAGGAAAACCGCCTCCAATTTGGAGCCGCCCATTGGCGGTTCAACTGGAGGGAGATGAAAAAATGTTGCCGTATCGGATTTCCGCAAGGGATCTTCTGCGCGCTCGAGGTATTTGGTTGGGCCGTTTTTTATTGGATGATGACCGATTTGGGAGAAAAACACATCACCATCTCGAGCATCTGCCAGAGTTTTACGATTCTTCTTTCTTTCTTTTGCGATGGTCTCAGCCGCGGCGCCGCTGCCGTTGCGGGGAATTTCATCGGCTCCCAGCGCTATTCTCTTGTGACCAAGACGCTCCGCGCCGGTCTTTGGCTCCTCTGTTTCTTTTCCCTCGCTACGGCCCTCATCCTCGTCGTCGATCCGGTCGACACGGTCAAACTCCTCTTCATCCAAGATCCCGACCCCTCGATCCAGTCCTCCTTGAAGACCTGCATGATCTTTGCCTTCATCTACATCTTTTTCGACGGGATCCGATGGGTTTTCTCGGGCCTCCTCGTCGCAGCGGGCGACACTCTTTTCTTATTGGTTGCCGGCTCCCTTTCTGTTTGGGTCTTCCTGCTCGCTCCCGTCTATTTTATTGTCGTGCAGCAAAATCTCCCCGTCGAATACGCCTGGGGGGCGACCGTTCTCTACGCCGCTCTCTTCTCCATCGTCTATTGGGTTCGCTTTAAAAAAGGAGCCTGGCAGAAAATCAATTTGGTTGCGCCGGAGCTGGCAGGTAGCAAAGAAGGTACGCTTGCCGAACTTCCGCTTCCCAGTCCGCCCGATCAGTCGTGACCTTTGGGCCGTCCATCAAGTAGTAGTTTCCATTGATGGCGCGCCCGGCGATATAATGCCCGGTATGGCTTCTATCCCCTCGATGCGTAAGAAAACTCCGCAAGTAATAGGGCCTGTCCAGCACTGTTATCTGAGCGGGCACTTCTACGGGCATGTCTCTCTTGATAGTTCTCCCTTCGACGTTGATTCCCAGGCGCCGTTTGAAGTGGGTCCACCGATTGTCAGGAGGATTTTGATAAATAAAACGCTTTATTTGAAAGCGAAGGGCTGAAGGAGCCTCTAGAAAAGCTCTCTGCAAGCGGGCCGAGGGATAGGTGATCCCGTTGTGTCGAAAATTGAGACCGCTTTGCTCGTAATCGCGGTAGTGATCAAACATCTCCTGCAAACGGGGATTGAGATCCGCTTCTCCGATTTCGAGCGTGAGACAAACCTCCGGTGCAGCATCTGCGCTCATATAGGGTTCGTGCGCCTCTGGAGAGACAAACCGTCTGATCACTTCGATTTGCATTTGCTGTGCCGGAGGAAGCAGATTGAGAACGTGCTGTAGCGCTTCGTGGGCATCGAGCTCTTCTCGATTCCCCCCTTCCCCCAAAGCCGTCCTGATCCCCTTTGCCGTCATCGCGACGGCCTCTCGCCCCTCTTCGACCGCCTGATCGTACGCAGCGAAGAAAGAGGAAAACGCCTTCTGCAAGCGTCGGATATCGCGATAGGTTTCTTCGAAGGGAGATCCGTTCTCCGCGAGAAATTGGCTAAATAGATCGCGCTCGCACGGTTCTGGTTTGGGCGATTGCTCGCGAAACGCCCGAAACGCTTCGATCTCCGGATCTGAGATCCGATAAGATCTTAAAAAGTCTTCAAAGTCCCCTTTTCCCCGAAGCCAGTCAGCGACATACGGATCGCTCTCTAAAAAGTGAATCAGGGCGTTCAGGGCGCAATTATTCCCCCTGTTGGGGATGCCGCGCGGCATCTCTACGGGAATCAGGCGTCCCACTGCCGGGCGGATCAACGGGGGCATTTCATCGAAATCAGGGATTTGCATCCGATCAGGCGGCAAGAAGAAGAAGCCCGCTAAAAGGGTCGACCCTAAAGCCACTATGGGCAATCCAATCCCCTGTAGAGATATAGGCAGAAGAGCCCCTGCCATTAAAATTTGAGCAGCCACAAACAAAATGCGGATGGCGATCTGAGCGACGGCCTCTGCGAGTCGCTCCACTTCGGAAACAAAAGTCCATTCGGGTCTGGGCTGAGGGGGAGGAAGAGGTTGAGCAGGATGGACCACGTCTATACACTCACATCGAAAGGGGAACCGAGTCGGTCAGAGCGGGATCTCCAAAGAATTGGATGGGCCCCGGGTATCTATACTGATCTTCGATCTCCCATGCCGTTCGAAATCGGCAAAAGGATACAAAATTTTTCCCCTTTACGTCTACCAATGCCTTTTGGATGACCGGTTTTTCCTTCCCTCCTCGCATCTCCAAATGCATCAGCTGCACGATGGGAACCGCCTTCAAGACCCACTTCTCCGGCGCCTCTTTCAAATTGCGAATCGCGCAGATCACGCCGCTCAATCCCTCTCGCACCGCCACCGCAGCCAAAAGTCCCAAGGCGTAGCCATAATTCGCGTCGAAGTTCGTCGGCAAACAGGAGCGCCCCTCATAGCCCAAAAAGTGTTCTTGGACATTCCACTTGCCCGCAAATCCCCTCTTTTGCAATACCCCCCTCACTCCCTCGATCAGAATTTTTTCCGTTTGGATTTGAGAAAGGAGCGGATTGCCGTGGGGATCTTTCTCCACCTTCAAATCCCTGCTCAATTCCGGAACAAATTCGATCAGCCCCTCCGGGATCAGCACCACTCCATATTCTTTGCCCTTCTCATACCGTCTCCACACCAAATCGGCCACCTCTCCGACGATCTGTTCCCAACTCTTCCGCTCCTCCCCGATCAGCGTCAAATTCGGGCGCGTTGCCCAAGCGCACTCCAATGCGATATGCGAGGCCGATCGCCCCATCAATTTGATGAAATGGTAGTATTTCTTCGCGGAAATCGCATCGCGTGCGATGTTGCCGATCAATTCTCCATACGTCTAGCATGCGCTGTCAACGCCGAATGAGATCTCCACATCTTCGCTTCTCAAGTCCCCATCGATCGTCTTTGGCACTCCCACCACCTTAACAGAGCACTTCCCCAAGAAATATTCCGCCAACACTGCCGCATTCGTATTCGAATCATCCCCTCCAATAATCACCAACCCATCCAAGCCATGCGCTTGCACTGTCTTTAATGAAGCCGCCAGTTGCTCTTCCGTCTCGATCTTCGTCCTTCCTGTCCCCAACAGATCGAAGCCCCCCTGATTGCGATATCCATCGATCTCCTTCACCGCCATCCATTCATTCTTCACCACGCCATTCGGCCCGCCCAGAAAGCCCACCAGCTCAGCCCCCGCGTCGTAAAGGCCCGCGATCACATTGTGCCCTCCCGCCGCCGGCCCTCCCGAAAACACCACCCCAACCTTGATCCGCTTCCCCTCTCCCCTCCCCTTTTCCAGCTGGTAGGAAGGATGATCAAACGTCTGAGGAAAGAGCTTCTTTAGATTTTCGGGGGGTTTTCTGGTACAGGGAACGTGTTTGAAACGGACATTCGCCAAGTCTTTCAAAAGACCTGGGACAACGGGCTGATAGCGCAATCGCGCTTTCTGCAGAGGGCTCGACGAATCCATACGCGCTCATTTTCGCGAATGGATACGATCTAGGCAAGGAGATATTTATTAGGCCGGTCCTATAAATTTACCATTTTGAAAAATACCCCTGCGCAACACTGTGCCGTTGGCATTGTATTCTGTTCCTTGGCCGTGGCGCTTGTTATCTTGCCAGTTGCCTTCGTATTCGACCGTGCCATCTGGACGATAGGTTTTTCCTTGGCCATGCGCCTTGTTATCTTGCCAGTTGCCGTCGTATAGAAGTGTGCCATTTGGATGATAGGATTGTCCTTGGCCATGCGCCTTGTTATCTTGCCAGTTACCGTCGTATTTAAGCGTGCCATTTGGATAATAGCATTGTCCTTGGCCGTGCCTCTTGCCGTTTTGCCAGTTGCCTTCGTATTCAATCGTGCCATCTACTGGACGGTTGCATTTTCCGTGGCCGTGCCACTTGCCATTTTGCCAGCCGCCTTTATATAGCTTAATACCAGTGATGAGTGAATACGCACTTCCATATACAAGGTCTCCCTTATTCCAGGTTCCTTTGGCTTCGCGCATCCCTTGGAAGGTATACTTCGTGCCAAATCCTTGGGGGAGTCCGTTTAGCATGTATCCGTTATATACAGTCCGATTAGAGAAGAATGTGTGGGATTGTAGATAGATAGGGAGTCGTTGCGGAGCAGGAATAGAGGACGCAAGCGGACCATTGGCTACAGAGCTTGCTCTAGGGGCGTGTCCCAGCGGCAATGCTGGTACTGATTCCAAAGTCGGCATCGCGATGCCTTCATTCTGCTGGCTGGCTGCAGAAGGGCCTGCGCCCAAGGGACGCGCAGATTGCGAGATTACGGCTGGAGCTATGTCGTCGATTTTGACGTCTGTTGCGCTTGTGCCTGGCTCGTTTTTCGCCACTTTATTTGGACGTCCAGAAACAACCCCATTATTGTTAGGATGTTTGTTGCCGATGGAAGGTATAGAAGACATGGGTTTTCCCGTTTTGTTGTAAATTTGTAATGTTTTAGCTGAAATAACCGTAAGCCGCAGCAACACCAAGAATAGAGCTTGCCGCCCCAGTGATTTTGGCAAGATTCTCGATTCCCCGCATTCTTAGCCCTTCTCCATCCTGGCCAGCTAAAGCGCGAGCTACTGCATGAGCTGCCGTTAAGCCGACTGCAATGGAAGCCACTGTTGATAGCTTATATATAATACTCAATAGGATCTCTGACTCTGCACCAAGGCTAAGCCATGATAGGACTTTCATCCACGTCGTCTTCCATACAGCTCCACTCACCACTCCTGCTGCAGCTGTACGCAGAATGATTTGCCGATTGATGGGTGCCGCTAGAGGCTCTATGGTGCCTTTAATCCATTGAACCGCACGATTGAACCGCGATTCTTGCCGTGGCACAAACAATTGCCCATCAATAAATTTACCTGGACATCCCAATGGGCATATAACTGGTTGATCTAGAGCAAATCGCCCTGTGACCCAGTTTTCTAAACACTGTTGATGAATCCCCTCGCCGATGTGTCTTCTATTTTTTGGAGTCCCATCCGTATGAGGAATATGCGTAAGGCCTCCCTCTTGAAGAGAGTCCCAACAAACGGTACAATTCAATTGAACAGACACATAAATCCTTTATTTTTATGAACTATTTTAAACTATTTTATTATTAATATCAATAATTCAAAAAAACTTTGAGAAGGATTGGGATAGAGTATCGTATCTGCTTGATTGCTTATGGTTTAATAGTATTAAAGCTATCGCGTGAGAAGTTCAAAAGCCTACCAGCAGTCGCCGCCGAGCCAATAACTGTTTGCCATAGTACTAATACCAGCCCACGCCATTGCAGTGATGATGTTAAGAGCTTGGAATTCTGGGTTTATTACTTTTCGAACCCCTCGAAATAAAGTAAAGTGTACTGCATAACCAACAATCACTGCTGCCCCACAAGAAAACCCCGTTCCCATGCTATACACAGCAGCTCTGGATCCTCCAAAATGACGAAACAATAAAGCCATTTCTCTTGTCACTAACTGACCTATAATTTCCATCAGCACTGTCGCTCCACCTGTAAGCAAGAGGACGCGTCCTTTGTCACAGAGCGATAGAGGGTCCTTTCGTTCAGCAATCAATTTATCTGGACAGCCTAATGGACATGTAATCGGTTGATAATGGATCGATCGCTCTCTCACCCATTCTCTTAAGCAATCCGGATGAATCCCGTCTCCAATGTGCTTTCGATTTGTCGGAGTGCCATCTGTGTGAGGGATATGCGTGACGTCCCCTTCTTGGAGAGGCTCCCAGCAAATAGTACAATTCAACTGCACCGACATGTCAAACTCCAAAATTTTTGGCCGCGACGATACTACCACGCAAACCAAATTTGAATCATTCTTAAAAATTAGACCCCCACTTCTGGATAAATCCCCATTCGTGATACCATTCGTATCTATGAAATATATCTTTGTCACAGGCGGGGTGGTTTCTTCATTGGGAAAGGGGCTCACCGCCGCCTCGGTCGGCCAGTTGTTGGAAGCGCGCGGCTTGAAGATCGCGATGCTCAAGCTCGATCCCTATTTGAATGTCGATCCGGGGACCATGAACCCCTTCCAGCACGGCGAGGTGTATGTGACCGACGATGGGGCCGAAACAGACCTCGACTTGGGCCACTACTACCGCTATACGAACTCCCCTCTCTCCCGGGCGTCGAACTCGACGTCGGGCCAGATCTACGAGTCGGTGATTAAGAGAGAGCGGAAGGGCGATTACTTGGGCAAGACGGTCCAGGTCATTCCGCATGTGACCGATGAGATCAAGGCGCGGATCTTGGCCTGCGGACGACAGGAAAAAGAGACGCAGGTTGTGATCGTCGAAATCGGGGGCACGGTGGGCGATATCGAGTCGCTGCCGTTTCTAGAGGCGATTCGGCAATTCCGCTACGAGCGCCCGAAAGACTGCATCAATGTCCACTTGACCTAT
The DNA here is from genome assembly GCA_964400805.1 of uncultured bacterium. Lineage (GTDB taxonomy): Bacteria > Chlamydiota > Chlamydiia > Chlamydiales > SM23-39 > REEB52. Next base: position 6,791 of record CAYNWC010000006.1, read on the forward strand.
GTCCCCTATTTGAAAGCAGCCGGCGAAGTGAAGACGAAGCCAACCCAACATTCAGTGCAAGGCTTGCGGGAAATCGGAATCATCCCCGACATGATCCTCTGCCGCTGCGAAAAGTCCCTTTCGGAAGAGATCAAGGCGAAGATTTCGCTCTTCTGCAACGTGCCACAGGAGGGAGTGGTCGATGAGCCCGATGTGGAACACAGCATTTATGAAGTGCCATTGGCGCTGCATAGACAGGAGCTCGATGCGAAGATCTGCAAGGCGCTGGACCTGAAGTCGAAAACACCCGATTTGTCCCGTTGGGAAAAGATGGTGGAGACGGTCCTTCATCCAGAGGGAAAGGTGATCGTGGGCATCGTGGGCAAGTACATGGATCACCAAGATGCCTATAAGTCGGTCTTCGAGGCGCTGCACCACGGAGCGATCGCAGCGGGAGTGGGCTTGGAAATCCGCCGCTTTGAATCGGATCGCGTTTTGGAAAATGGCTCGGTAGAGCGGGCGATCGGCGGGTGCGACGGCTATGTGGTCCCCGGAGGATTTGGAGAGCGGGGCTGGGAAGGGAAGATCGGAACGGCACGCTACTGCCGAGAGAAAGGCCTCCCCTATTTAGGCCTCTGTTTGGGCATGCAGGTGTTGATCGTCGAGTTTGCCCGCCATGTACTGGGATTGAAACAGGCCAACTCGACCGAGATCGACCCAAATACGCCCGATCCAGTGATTTCGCTGCTAAGTGAGCAGAAGCAGGTGGAGAACATGGGCGGCACGATGCGCTTGGGCGCCTATCCATGCGAAGTGAAGAAGGGAAGCTTGGCCTATCAGGCGTATGGAGAGGCGCTGATTTGGGAGAGGCATCGCCACCGCTACGAGTTCAACAACCGCTACAAAGGGGCCTTCGAAGAGAAGGGAATGCTCTTTTCGGGAAAATGGGAAAAGGGAGATCTATGCGAGATCGCCGAGATTCCGTCACATCCATGGATGGTGGGCGTCCAATTCCACCCCGAATTCAAGTCGAAACCGCTCGATCCCCATCCGCTCTTTCGCGAATTCATCCGTTTATTAACCGTCCGAGCCAAGCAACGAGAATGGGCCGCGTCGCAGCCATTGACTTCGGTTTGAAGCGGATCGGCCTCGCCGTCTCCGACTCAGGCCGCAAGATCGCTTTGCCCGTCGCAGTCGTCGAAGGGGGCAAGAAAGCGATTGCCAATATCCGAGCAGCTCTTCCCCTCAAAGAGGTCGATCTGATTCTGGTAGGCCTTCCGCTCGAAATGAGCGGGAAAAAGGGGGAGATGGCTATCCTGGTCGAAGCATTCGCCAAAACCTTGGAAGAGGCATTGGGAATCCCCATTCTTCTGGTGGATGAGCGCCTTTCAAGCAAAGGAGCTGATGTGAAATTGAAAGAGATCTCTCTGAATCGAAAAGAGAGAAGTGAGCGCATCGACATGGTCGCAGCCACCCTTCTTTTACAAAGCTACTTAGATCGATGATCACCGCTGAAGAACTCTACGAAAGGCTCCGAGGCATTGCGGTCGACCACCCTCTCTGCCGCTACTCATATGAGCGATGCGCGCGCCTGGCGCCGCTGATCAACGAGATTCAGGAGCTGAAAGTGGCGAAGAACGCCCTCATTTTAGCTCACACCTATGTCCACCCCGATATCATTTACGGCGTCGCGGATCATGTGGGCGACTCATACGGCCTCTCCAAAAAAGCGCGCGATGCCCATCAAGAGATCATCGTCTTTCCGGCAGTTCGTTTCATGGCCGAAACGGCAAAAATCCTCAATCCGGGGAAAATCGTGATCGATCCGAATCCCAACGGAGGCTGCACCCTTTCCGACAGCATCACAGCCGATACGGTCTATGCGCTGAGAAAGCAATATCCCGACCACACCTTCCTCTGCTACATCAACACGAGCGCGGAGGTCAAGGCAGCGTGTGACGTATGCGTCACCTCCTCCAATGTCTACCGGATCATCGAACGGGTTCCGACCGATAAAATCTACTTCCTCCCCGATCAACTGATGGGAACGAATGCGCAAAATTGGGCACGCGCGCGCGGGATCGACAAAGAGATTTTAACATATCCTGGAACGTGTTATGTTCACGAACAGATTGAGCCCGAAACCATCGATATAATGAGACAACAACACGACGGCCTGGTCGTTTTAGCCCATCCGGAATGCAAACCCTCGGTCATCGCCAAAGCCGATGTCGTGGGATCGACGACGCAAATGCATCAATACGTCATGGATCATCAACAAGAACCAACACCCTTTTTACTGCTCTCCGAATGTGGCGTTGCTTCTCGCCTGCACGTAGAAGCGCCCGCCGCGCGCGTTGTGGGGGGATGCACGCTTTGCAAATACATGCGATCCAATAGTTTGAGCGCCATTGCGAGCGCCTTGCGAGAGCCAGTGGGGATTGAGATCGCGGAAGGGATTCTGCAACGGGCGCGCCGTTGTATCGAGAGGATGTTTGACTATGCCGACTGAAAAAAATCCGCTAGAAGAGATGGGGCGCAGCACTCGCAATGTAGATCCGTGCATCGTCGTGATTTTCGGGGCCACGGGCGATCTGACCGCCCGCAAGCTCGCTCCCGCCCTGTACAATTTGGGGAAAGATGGACTTCTGCCCGCCAACTTTGCCTGCGTCGGCTTCGCCCGCCGGGAAAAAACCCACGAGCAGTTCCGCGATGAACTGAAGAGCGCTGTGAATGATTTTTCGCGGGTCAAGCCGATCGACGACTCCTTCTGGAAGAGCTTCCAAGAGCAGATCTTTTACCACCGCTCTGAATTTGACGAGGATGCCGGATATGCGGCCTTGGCCACTTTCCTCCAACAGCTCGACAATCGCCATGCGACGAAAGGGAATCGGATCTTCTACCTCTCCGTACAGCCAAAATACTTCCCCATCATCGTCGAAAAGTTAGCCAAACATGGAATGATCTCCGATCCGCACAAAACCTCCCCCTGGACCCGCGTGATCATTGAAAAGCCCTTCGGTCACGACGCCCCTTCCGCCTTGGAGCTGCAAAAACAGATCTCCGCCTGCCTCGATGAGTCGCAAACTTACCGGATCGACCATTACCTCGGCAAAGAGACCGTGCAAAACCTCCTCGTCTTCCGCTTTGCCAACTCGATCTTCGAGTCGCTCTGGAATTACAAGCATGTCGACCAAGTGCAGATCACCGTCGCCGAAGACATCGGCATCGGAACACGCGGCCATTTCTTCGAAGAAGAAGGCCTTTTGCGCGACATCGTCCAAAACCACATGATGCAGCTCCTCTCGCTCGTCGCGATGGAGCCGCCCGTCTCGTTGAGCGGCGATGCCATCCGCGATGAAAAGGTGAAGGTGCTCCAATCGATCCGCCCCTTCACCGCGGCCGATTTTGAACACACCATTGTGCGGGGGCAGTATGGACCCGGCTATATCAATGGCGAAGCAGTCGCCGGCTACCGCCAAGAGAAAGATGTCAACCCCCACTCAGCCGTCGAGACCTATCTCTCCTTACGCCTCTTCATCGACAACTGGCGCTGGGCCGGAGTCCCCTTTTATTTGCGCGGCGGCAAGAGGCTCCCCAAAAAGGGAACCGAAATCGCCATCATCTTTAAAGACGCTCCAGGCGTTCTCTTCCAGCAGAATGGGCACAAACACGATCCTAACGTGCTCGCCATGCGGATCCAGCCTGACGAAGGGATCGCCATGAAGATCAACTGTAAAGTGCCTGGCCCGAGCAGCCCCATCCAACCGGTGAAGATGGATTTTCGCTACGGCTCCTATTTCGGCGAGAGTCCGCCGGAGGCCTACGAGCGGCTCATTTGGGATTGCATCATCGGCGACAGCACCCTCTTTGCCCGCTCCGATGAGGTGGAACAATCGTGGGCGATCTTCACTCCCCTTCTCGACTACTGGGCGAAACACCCCCCCAAAGACTTTCCCAATTATCCTTCGGGCAGTTGGGGCCCCAAACAAGCCGATGAGATGATCCAAAAAGATAACCGCTCCTGGCGCATTCTATGAGTATTCAGCAGATCGTCCATCCTTCCAAGATTGAGCCGGAACTCCTCCGCATCTGGGACAGTCTGGCCAAGGAGAAGATGCGCGCGTGTCTCTTCAACCTCATCGTCTTCAACCGCCTCTCTCCCCGCACTGATTATATCCGGAACATCGTCCAAAAAGTCTCTGAAAAATATCCGTGCCGCGTCCTCTTTATCTCCTCCGATCCCACTGCCCACACCCCTTACCTCAAAACCGCGGTTTCCGTAGTTGGCCAAGGAACCATCGCCTGCGATTACATCGACATCGGCGTTTCGGGCCCCGATCTCGAGCGCGTTCCCTTTGTCCTTCTCCCCCACCTCATTCCCGATCTTCCCGTCTCCCTTCTCTGGACCGAAGATCCGAGCCAGCCCCATCCCCTCTTCGCGCCCCTTTCGCGGCTTGCCAAGCGGATCATTTTCGATTCTGAGTCGGCCGACAGCCTCCTCGCCTTTTCCCAGACCGTGCTCGCCCTACGCGCCAAAACCGGCATCGACACCGCCGACCTCAATTGGGCTCGCACTGAAGGATGGCGCGACCTCATCGCCTCCCTCTTCCACTCCGAAGCAACGCTCGATCTCATTCAGCAGATCCGCTTCACTTATAACGCCCGCAAAACCGAGTTTTTCTGCCATCTCAAAGTCCAATCGCTCTATCTCCTTGCCTGGATGGCGAGTCGTCTCCAATGGCGTTTCCAAAAAGCGACCCGCAACCTCCACTTCCAGTTTGAGAAGCAGCAAGCGGAAATCCATCCAGCCGACTGGGAAAAACTCGGCCCAGGAACCGTCATCTCCGTTGACATCGCCACCACCGATGGACACCTCTTTCAATCCGCCCGCGTCCCCTCGCAATACCATCGCGTCTCCATCCAGAGCTCCAATGCACAGAAGTGTGAACTCCCCTATCAATTCGTCTTAGGGCGCACCGCCACCGGTCAGTCGCTCGTGAAGGAGATCATCACGCAAGGGACCAGCTCCCATTACTTAGAGATGTTGAAGGCGTTAGGGCAACTCGATCAGGATAAATTATGTTAAGAATTGAAAGCTGGGATGAACGGAGAGATTACTTCATCGGCCAAACCGCCGAGGAGGCGATCCAATTCGCCGTCGATCATTGGGTCCATTCCGCCCAGCGAGCCATCCAGCAGCGGGGCCGGTTTACGGTCGCCCTGTCGGGAGGGTCCACCCCCAAAGCCATCTACCAGAAGCTCAAAGCCGCCCCCCTCGACTGGAGCAAGATCTGGCTCTTCTGGAGCGACGAAAGGGCCGTCCCCCCCGACCACCCCGAAAGCAACTATAAGATGGCCATGGAGAGCGGCTTTGGCCACGTCCCCATCCCCCCCAGCCAGATCTTCCGGATGAAGGGGGAAGTAAACCCCGAGAAAGGGGCTGCCGATTATCAAGAAATTCTTCACCACCACCTCGACAAACATTTATTTGATCTCGTCATGCTCGGCGTCGGGGAAGATGGCCACACCGCCTCCCTCTTTCCCCAAACGGCAGCCCTCGCAGTGGAAGACCGATGGGTTGCAGCGAATTATATTTCCGAAAAAAAGAGTTGGCGCCTCACCCTAACATTCCCCGGTATCAACCAAAGTTTTCACAGTGCCATTTACGCCATCGGCCCTTCTAAAGAAATGATTGTACCCAAAGTACTCGATGCAGCCATCGAGTCCCCCTACCCCGCAAGCCGCATCGGAACGCCAGAACAAAAAACTATTTGGATTCTCGACCAAGCCGCCGCCAAGCAAATTAAATAATTGTTTTTTGAAAATATAAAATAATTGTTTTTATTTACATAAAGTATTTATCTGTTGTAAAATAGTTGTCATAAAAGAATTAAGAACTACATTAAATTGGTGGAAATTTATGGCAAATTTAATAAAAGAAAACAACGTTGCTAGTCGCGCTTTCTCGGACTATTACACGTATGAATATTACTCGAATCACAAACCTAGTCCTAGTGCCGAAGGTAATAACTTTTTATCCGGTCTCGAAAAGGCCCTTTACGCTGCAGCCGCAGCCTTCATGTGGGCTGTTGCAGGTCTCGCTCGCGTTGGTTCTTCGTTTGTAAATTATTTCAAAAACAAAAAAGTTGAAGTTATTACTCAAGAAGACCTCATGCCGCAAGAGGGGCAGTCAGGAGCTATAACTGTAGAACCTCCTAAGATGGAGTCTACTCAACAAATGCTCTCAGCAGAAGATTTTATGCGCATGGAATTGGCTGACAAGCCTTTTGGCGAACTATCTGATGAAGAGAAAGAGGCAAAGCACGATGATGTTCCAACAAACGCTACGGCAACTTCTCGTGAAGAAGAATCTTCTGTCGAAATAACTGATGTAACGGAAGAGGAATATGCTAAACCAGCGCAGACTGCTTTGCTTATCACAGATGGACTTACATCGGATCAGCGCAAGGTAAGAACGCATCGTCAAAGAGAGCTCCAGCGCCGTCATTCTGATTCTGATTTTCGTTACCCAGCTGAGCGCAAGCAAGTTCTCAGTGCAGCTAGAAGTACGAATCAAACAGCTGTGAGCTGGTTCTTTGAGAATCGTTCCAGAATAGCGAATGCTGTATTAAGCACAGCAACTTTGGGATTAGCGATAGCCGCATATAAAGAAGGCTATTTCACAGACCTCCAAACAAGCGTAACGAGTGGCCTGCAAACAGCCTATACAGGATATATAGCGCCTGTTGCGGAAGGACTCTCTAACGCAGCTTCAGCGTTGTATGAATACCAAAAGGGCTTTTTTAAAGACCTCGCAACAGATGCGGCAGAGCTTCCAGCGGCTGTCAAAAATGTCACAGCTAAGGCAATAGATGGTGGTGCAGCAGTGTTACAGGCCGCGCAAGATGCTTCGGCATATGTATCTTCCATTGTCAACAATCCAGGTCCAACCGCGAGTAGTGAGTACGCGGCCGGCACTTGGATAGATACTAACGGCCGTCGGCATTTTAACTGGAATACCGCCCCTTAAGTAGATCCGAGTCACAAAGCAGAGGCCTCCTTTTCGGAGGCCTTTTTTTTGGGGATGAATCAAATAATTGCTCGTATTTACTTAAATGATTTGTGTGACATAAACTAGCTGCCATAATGTGAAAACCCAACAACAAGGGCAAAAAATATGGCAAGCGTTTCATTATACACAACAGGGCAATACCCCCTTTTCAACAAGTACTGGAATCAGCAATCCACTTTTGAGAATCGCGCGGCAGCCAAGGTAGGGACAGCAGCCTATCGCGTATTCGCCCTCATCGCAGGTGCGTACGAAGCAACGAAGAACGGCGTCGCCCATGTGGCCAATGCGTTCATCTCAGCGTACAATTCCACCCGCAACTACTTCTGCAACAGAACCGTTTCGGAGATAAAGACAAATCCAGAACCGAGCAAACAACTTCCAGAAATTGAAGAAAAAGAAGAGAAATCTGACGTAGAGACTCTTAGCCAGGCAAGCGAATCCTTTCAAGAAGAGAAAGTTGTCATACATCCTCTTAAAGGAGCACGCGACTTCATTATAGACGATGTTGAAGAAGAGAAAGTTATCACAGAACCCCTCGATCAGGTAAACGTGTTGTTTAAAGAGGTTGAACAAGAGGAAGCTGAAGCAGAGGCTCTTAGCCAGGTAAGCGAGTTGTTTAAAGAGACTGAATCAGAACTTGTTGAGAACCAACCATCGCTCAGCGAACACATTAGCCACGACTCTATAACACGGACGGTCCTTTGGCTGGTTCCGATGACAGTGAAGATCAATCAGTTCGGTCAGACCGGCATAGACTATGCAAGCGCATTTGCAAACAAAAGTTGGAATTTGGGAAAACGTTTGGCAACCGCGGTTCACGAATACAACGGATAAAAGAACGTTCCACTTTCTTGAAGTGATATACCGAGAGTGATTCAAGAATCGGGAGATGGCAAGAAGGCGCCCTGAATTTGAGCCAGGCGAAGCCGGCGTCGAAGCAGCTCAACTTGAATAAGTTGAGCGATGCAGACGGGTCTCAAATTCAGTGGCTGTCCGACGCAGCCAGAACCGATTTTTGAATCATGAGCGGTATAAAAAAGGCCTCTTTTTGGAGGCCTTTTTTATTGCGCGGATTTGAAGGCTATGCGTAAAATATTTTGAACATTATGACGTGGAAAACCCGCCCCTTAAACATGGATATCACCCTCAATATCATTGAGGGAAAGCCAGCCAATCGCTGGGTCGCGATTGCACAGAAAATCTCGTTGTTTGGTCCGATTTTCCTCATCGCGGCTGCAGAAATGGTAGTCAAAAATCTCATTTGTCTAAATGTAATCAATGGGGGAATTGGGATTCTCAATGCCCTACAGGGAGCCTTCGCCTCGTCTGAGCCGCCTTCTGTGGATCCTCCTGCGGTGGAAGTTCCGGAGGTGGAGGCGCCAGTGCGCCCTGTACAGAGAGAAGCGCCTCCGGCTGGAGAAAGGGATCAAACCAACCGCTATGCGCGGATCGGTCTGGGCATTGAGGCTGCCGGGGTTGGAGCGACTTGGGTTTTCTATGCGACTGCGGGTATCTGGCCTCTGGTGGCGGCTACGGTTGTGGCAGCGCCCTATTTCTTTCCCAAGGTATCCGAGTGGCTCCGATGATCGTTTTGGGAATAGAAAGCACCTGCGATGAGACGGGGGCGGCGATCGTTCGAGGGGGAAAAGAGGTGCTCTCAAACGTGCTCGCCTCTTCCGCGGCAATCCATGAGAAGTATGGAGGGGTGTTCCCCGAATGGGCCTGTCGGCATCATGTGGAAACGATCATTCCGGTGATCGATGAGGCGATGGCTCGGGCGGGCGTGCGGCCCGAGGAGATCGATCTGATCGCGGTGGCGAAGGGACCCGGCTTGGTCGGGGCGCTGCTGATCGGGATGAACGCGGCAAAGGGACTGGCGATCGCCTGGAACAAGCCACTGATCGGCGTAAATCACGTGGAAGCGCACTTGTATGCGAGCATGATGGAGTTGGACGAGATCCCGATGCCAGCTTTGGGGCTGGTTCTGTCGGGAGGACACACGCTGTTGGTGAAGATGCGAGAGGTGGGCGCGTATGAACCGCTGGGGACAACAGTGGATGATGCCCTGGGCGAGGCGTTCGATAAAGTAGCGGCTCTTTTGGGATTGCCCTATCCGGGAGGCCCTCATATTGAACGGTTGGCAGGGCAGGGTAACCCGAGGGCCTATTCGTTCACGGCGGGCAAAGTGAAGCGCAACCCGCTTGATTTCTCGTTTAGCGGCCTGAAAACGGCTGTTTTATACGCAGTTCAGGGGAAACCTGTGGTGGAGGCTGATGTGGCAGCCTCTTTTCAAGAAACGGCCTTCCGGGACCTCCTGCAGAAAACCGAACGGGCAAGTAAAACATTTCCTTGTCAGGCGATCTTCTTCGGCGGCGGGGTTTGCAATAACCGGCGGCTGAGAGAGCTCTTTGCGGAGCGATTCCCTCAACTGCCCCTCTTTTGGCCCCCCGACAACCTCAGCGCGGACAATGCCGTGATGATCGCCGGCCTGGGAGGACACAAGTTTCTGGGGCGGAGCGACCCGTTAGATCTTGACGTACAAACCCGCATTCCGTTAATATTTTGACTTTTATTGAAAGGATTTCCCATGGCAAAGAAAGGCGCGCGCGAAAATATCAAATTGAAGAGCACCGAATCCAATGAGTGCTACTGGACGAGAAAAAACAAACGGAATACCACAGAGCGAATCGAGTTGAAAAAGTATGATTCGACTTTGCGCAAACATGTGATTTTTAAAGAAGCAAAATAATTGTTTGAGCTCTCTGTCGCTGTCAAGTACTTGATCCCCCGGAAACGGTCCCTCTCGACAGCGCGGAATTCGCTCATGGCTGTTCTGGGCATTTCTCTGGTCATTTGGCTGGTGATCGTCTTTC
>CAYNWC010000007.1:0-16264 GCA_964400805.1 uncultured bacterium
CTCATGTCCCACTGCTGAAATGATCGGGATGCGCGACTCAAAAATGGCTTTTGCGACGATCTCCTCGTTAAACGCCCATAGATCTTCGATGCTTCCTCCGCCCCGCCCTACGATCAAGACATCGGCAAGGTCATATTTATTGAAGTCGTCGATGGCCTGCGCGATTTCCTGCGCCGCTCCCTCTCCCTGCACTTTGACTGGATTTAAAAGAACCTGAAAGCCGGCAAAACGGCGGGTCAAGATGTGCAAGATATCCTGAATGACCGCTCCGGTAGGACTGGTCACAACGCCGATGCGGCGAGGCAGTTTGGGAAGGGGTTTTTTATGAGCGGCGTCGAACCAGCCCCGCTGTTGCAGCGCCTCTTTCAGTTGGTGGAGCTTGAGCAGCAGCTCGCCCACGCCCAAAAATTGCAATTCGCGGATCACGATCTGATACTGTCCACGCGGCGCATAGAGGCTGATTTCCCCCTTCGCAATGACTTGGTCGCCCTCTTTTGGCATGCGAGAAAGTCCCATCGCATTGCCCTTAAACAAAACGGCAGAAATCTGCGAGCCTGCATCTTTCAGCGAAAAGTAGAGATGGCCTGAGGATTGGAGTTTGAAATTGCTGATCTCGCCGCGCACTGAAATGGCTCGGAAATGGGGCTCGAGCACGGCTTTGATGGCAGAAGTCAATTCGGTGACGCTCAGAATTCTCATAAGTGAGCCATTTTGCCAAAAAATCGTTTACTTGAATAGGTTCTTTCTTGCTAACAGGTGGGAAATCAAGTATTCTTGGGGAAAAATTTTGAGACCTGCATGGCGAAAACGCTCTATGTCGTAGGAAACTGGAAGATGTATAAAACGGCGCGCGAGGCGACCGATTACATCGAGGCCCTGCTTCCCAAGGTGGAAGAAGCTCAAGTAAATATTTACCTTGCGGTCCCCTTTACCTCTATTGCGCCCGCCGCTCATTACGCCAAAGAAACCCCCATTGTCATTGGCGCTCAAAATATGAACGATGCGCGCGAAGGGGCTTTCACCGGCGAGATCGCCGGGCTGATGCTGAAGGAGGCCGGAGCGGCCTTTGTTCTCTTGGGCCACTCGGAAAGGCGCCATCTCTTTGGGGAGAGCGATGCGCTCATCCACCGGAAGGTAGTGCGCGCTCTTCAAGACGATATTCAGCCCATTCTCTGCATCGGCGAAACGAAAGCCGGCCAAATGGAAAAGGTGCTTCGCGAGCAGCTGTTGAGCGCCCTCGAAGGGGTGCCGAAAGAAGATGCTCAGCGGTTGATCGTGGCCTATGAGCCGGTTTGGGCCATTGGCACAGGACAGACGGCGACTCCCAAGCAGATCCAGCACGCCCACGCCTTTTGCCGCGACTTCCTGATCGAGACCTTTGGCAAAAAAATCGGCGGAGCGATCCCCATTCTCTATGGAGGCTCGGTGAAGCCCTCCAATATCGCCGAGATCGCCGCAGAAAAAGATGTCGATGGGGTCCTGGTGGGGGGCGCTTCCCTCGATCCAGAAGCCTTCGCGCAGATCATCGCGAATATCCAGAGTCAACCGGCTCCCAAAAAAGTGCGTAAACCCCGTACGAAGAGAAAAGCATGACAATCCTATTTTATATTTTCCTATTTCTGTTTTTATTGGCCTCTGTGCTTCTTTGCCTTGTGATCTTGATCCAAGAGGCGAAAAGTTTAGGCCTCGGCGCCTCCTTTGGAGGAGATAACAGCGACTCCCTCTTGGGAACATCGACGGCGGAGGTATTGAAGCGTTTTACCGGTTATCTAGCGGGAGTCTTCCTCCTTTCTTGCTTGGTCCTCTCTCTCTGGAGCGGATCACTGGGGCGCTCTCACACGGCTTCCTTGATCCCAATCGAACAACCCGCTCATGAAGAATAAGTTGCAGCTTCGCTATTATGGCAATCCCGATCTGCGCGTCAAAGCGCAGCCGGTTGAGGCGCTCACCCCGGAGGTTCTGCAAATCTGTCAAGAGATGCTCGAGAGGATGCTTTCCCTCGATAACTGCATCGGTTTCGCAGGGCCCCAACTGGGAATCTTCCTCCGGATCTTTGTGATGCGCGAAGAGAAGTTTTTGCCCAACGATCGCTATTACTTTGGCGAACCCGAAGTAATCATCAATCCAGTTCTCTCTAACCCTTCCACAGAGACCGTCTCCATGCAGGAAGGGTGTATGTCCCTACCCGGTCTTCACGTCGAGGTGGTGCGTCCCAAATCCATCCACGTTCGCTACCAAAATCTGAAAGGGGAGTGGATCGAGGAAGATCTCACCGAATTTCGGGCCCGGATGTTCATGCATGAGAACGATCACCTAAATGGCGTTCTTCACATCGACCGGATGGATCCCAAAGAGCGGAAGAAGCTCGAGCCCCTCCTCCGCGCCATGAAACAGAAGTACAATCCTTAAACCACCGGCTGAAGCTCTTCCAACGCCCTTTGACAAGCATCTTGGAAGAGGTTGCGCTGTGCAAAAGGATCCGCTAAGTCGATCGGCCCTCTTTGTTTGAGCAAAGAGCCTTGGTACATGGGGACTGCTAAGGTTCCGATCTCTCGATACGCATCGCGAACGTTTTCCCCTACCACAATCTCGGCTCCCAAGATTTTTTCGACGAGCTGCCTTTTTTCAAGGGGGCTAAGATGCTCGACAAGACGCCGCGCGTGCAATAGCTGGGCTTGGCGATTTCCTCCAAAGTTGCCCGGACATTGGATCGGTTCCAATACTTCTTTATATTGGGCATAGGTTGCCAGGGGAGTATAGATCGAGGCGTCTAGGCTTTCTAGGAGACTTTGTCCCGTCTCTTCCTCTCTATCGAGCCAGTGGAAAAGATTCGCATCGCGGTGGATCTCGAGGAATGAGGTTTGCACGAATTCTGATACGCGATTCTGATACGTGCGTGATTCCGCGTTATTTTCATCGATCACCGTGATGATTCCTGTAGAATTGATAAATCTTTGCACGAATCGAAGCGTTTCTCGTCGATAGTCAGCGTCTTGCAGCAGACGTGCGAGGTTAAAATTCTCAAGCGCTGCCCGCTCTTCGGGACGCTGAGCGAGATATTGCGGGATATTAGGATTTTGGATCAGAGAGCCTCGTAAGTCGGGGGCAAAATCTCGTTGAAATTGCTCTATGATATCTCCCGCAAAATGACTATCTACAAAGAGGCCGATCACGCGTTGGGTGGATCGCGTATCAGGTCTTCCAGCGGCCCTATCGAGGGCAGCGCCCGCCGACAGCTGTATAGAGATCGCAGAGCCTAAATGCAAGAGATGATCGGCAGCGGCTGCTGCGGTGTATATTTTTAAGTCCGGAGGTTTCAAGGCCATTAGAAAAGAGACGCTGCCAACGAAAAAACTGTGGAGGGAATAAGAGACAGTTTTCAGCGAATATTTTTGGAGCCATTCGGAGCGGTTTTGGCATAAGAATCTGTTGATCGCGAGACCAAGCAATCCTATGATCAGAAAGGCCACGCCTTCAATCAAGGCGATGGGAACTGTGAGAAAAGCCCCTGCCACTAGCAGAGCCCTCGAAATGAAGCGGACAACGCGTCCGTGCCATGCTGTTTCCGATGCAATTTTTTGAAGGGCGATTGCAGGCCGAATCACTCCTAAAACGTTCACGTGACGGCAAAGAGGGCGCCAGTGAAGATGTCCTGTTTCGACCTGTAATGACATAAAACCTTCCTCTTGAAAAATTGAAGAGAAAGGACAGTAAACGAGTAAAGAATTTTTGTCTACTTTTCGTGAAATTGCTCTAGCGCCTCAATAACAGGCCCAGGCACCAATTTGTATGTCACTCCCGATTCCTTGACAGCTCCATATCGGAGTTTTACGTCGGCAACAGATGGCAGCGACCTTTCGGCGAAGAATTTTGCCATCTCTGCAATAATTTTGCGGTCTACGTTCCACGTTAAATAGTGGTTTTCTAGATATTCTCTCAATTCCTGTTCTCTTGGCAATATGATCTCGCTTCCCAAGGGAGAGGAGTTTTGTCGAACTCGTTCGAAAGATTTCAACTCCACCGAAAAAGACATCGCCACCTTTTTTAAAGAAAATACTATATATGAAGGGGAAATATTAGTCCCACTCGATTACGGCTTTGATCTCGTCGGGCTTGTGGGTTTGGAGAACAGAGTCAAACTCTGTGTAGCGCGTTCTACTCGTGATCAGTTGTTGCAGAGAGCCGCTCCATTTCTTCTCTGCGGCCTCCAAATCGATCACTGCTTGTTTGAAGTGGGCAATGCCGGCATTGACGCTTCCAAAGACGATCTGATTTTCGAGCACCAGCGTCCGGAGGAAGCGAGCGGCATCAAAGCTCAACAGAGGGCGATCTCCGGGAACGCCCGTGATTACATAGACGCCATTGATCCCCAGGAAGGGGACCAGGTCGAAATCGAGTTTAGGCACGCCGGCAGCTTCGACCATGATGTCGAATTTCTCTCCACTGGCTACGCCCTTCACATAAGTGCCTCCCATCTCCTCTAAAATTCGAGGACGCAAACTTTTGGGATCGACGATGTCGAGACCCACCACTTCAGCCCCTCGCAAGCGCAAGATCATTGCAGCCAACAGACCTACAGGACCCAGCCCCGCCACCAATGCCTTCTTTCCCACGAGCCACTTTTTCGGATCGGGATCGATCGGCAACCGAGCCACCTGCAACCGACAGGCATGATCGATCGCTTTTTCCACCACAGTCGTTGGCTCTGTCAATACGGCGATCGTCCTAATACTCGCCGGAACCTTGATCAAATATTCTTCCTCATCGACCACGAACTCTGCCTGGAAGCCATGTCGCCCCTTAATGCCTCTTTCCGTATAGTTTCCCGACTGGCAGAAATCCGAACATCCCTTCGCGCACATTTCGCATTGACCGCAGGGGCGGCGGACCATGATCACTACTAGATCCTTCACCTGCACGCTCTTGACCTTTTTCCCCACCTGAACCACTTCGCCCAGCATTTCGTGGCCGATAATTAACCACTTTTCGCCTCGTGGCGCATCGGCCCTTCCTCCGGCCGCCTCTTCCCTGTCCGTCCCGCAGATGCCCACTTCAAGCACCCTTACCTTCACCTGCGTGGGTCCCTCCACCTTCGGCTCTGGCCAATCAATGACCTGCACTTGCTTCGTATGCGGAATCAATCCAATCGCTCTCATACCCCCGAGATAAAGCAAGGGAGTATTTTCTAAAAGCCTTTCTTTACCAGTTGGAGGTTGACGGTCCAATCGAAATGGTTGTTGACTGTGTAGCCGTAGGAGAGATGGAGTTTCCAGGCGGAGGAGAGCCAGGTGTAGAGATGGACCTGGAATTCGGTGAAGGGCTTTTCGTGGATGTGGTTCTTGTAGAGGCGATAGAAGCCATGATGCGATTCGAACTGGAGATCCCAAAAAGGGGAGAGGCGGATGAAGAGGTTGGAGAGGAGCATGACGCGCCGATCGGAAAGGGGAGAGGCGAGTAGTTCACTTTGGGGACGGGTTACATCGAGGATAAAGTTGTCGTGGTCAGCCTTGCGCCAGTCGAATTTGGAGCGGTAGCGAGCCTCGAGGCTGAGGGCGACGTTTTGATTGACGGTCCATTTGAGCCGGGCATTGGAGTAGTCGAAGAGATGATTGCGGAAGTTGTAGCAGTTGTGCCAGGTGATGTGGACGGCAGGCAGACGCCAAGCGAGCCAGAGATAGATGCGGGGAATGATTTGGGGAATGACCGGATCGGAGAAGAAGGCGTCGGCAGAGAGATCGGCGGTAAAGCTGGCCTCTTTGCAGGGGCGCCTGTCCGAGAAGAGAAGATTGCGAACGCCGATTTCGATCTGCTGGATCTTTTGATAGCCGTCTTGGATCGAAAAGATGTAGTGGCCGTTGGGAGAAACGGTAGGGCGGGTGAGAGCTTTATATTCAAAGTAGGGTTCAACGATGTGCTTATAGCGGCCAAAAGATCTTTGGCCGTGCAGGTGTGCACGAGCTCCATAGCCGAGAAGCGCGAGGTATTGGGGATCGTGAGAAGGGCTGGTGCCGTAAAAGATGGCGCGGCCGAGGAGATGAGGCGTGAGTGTGAAGGCATTGAGGTGGATGGGGCGGTGGAGCCGCTCGTAGATCTCGACGCGCGGGGAGTGAAAATCCTTGAGAGAGGCGACGAGTTGATCGGAATAGGCAAAGTCGAGGTAAGAGGCCCTGATAAAATGGGTGGAAATGAGTCCTGTGTTTTTGATTTCGGTGGGACGCGCCATGGCATAAAAGGTAGGGAGATCTTGCTTGATCGACTCAAACGCGTTGACGCGAGGCCGCACTTTCAGCGAGGTGATGATTTCCTTTTCTCGATGATGGAGGTAAAAGAGAGTTTTCATCGCCGTATTGACTTCGAAATCTTCGCTTTTGAAGTCGCCCGGCATCCGGACATCGCTATACTTATCCCAGGTGAGGGTGGTGTGGGTTTTGCCGCTTTGGCTTTCGGAGAAGAGAGCCCCTTGCACGCGGTAGCGAAATTCGGCATCTTCGGCGTTGAAGAGGCGGTCCGTACCGGCATAATTGCGGGTCATGAAGGTGGTCCGTTTATCTTCGGGCAGATATTCGCTCTCTAGAGAGCCGCCCCATCCTTTTTTCCATCGATATTCGAGACGGCCATAGAGAGCGGCATCGCGCCAGGAATAGAGCTGGTAGCGGAATCCCACTTTGGGCCCTTTATTCCAGTTCGCATAGTAGCGCAGGACCGGCTCTTTGAATTTTTTCAGATTGAGGCGAAAGGAGGGGAGCCAAAGAGTCGGCATTTTAAAGAGGCGAAAACGGACGTTATTCGCTTGGAAGAGCTGATTTTTAATGACGTTGACCCGTTGCGCGTGAAGGTCCCAGGAACTGTCTTTGTTCTCGCAAGCGGTGATGAACGCGTTGGCGACCTCATAGCTCCCATCGGGATGGAGCTGAATTTGATCACCTCCCACATACCACATGGAGGAAAAGGTCTTCCCCTCGTAAACGACCCCCGTTTTCTTGTTGAAATCGAAGCAGAGTTCGCTGCCGACAAAAACGCGCCCCTTATATTGAATGAGCAGATCTCCTTCCGCTTCGATTCTCTGCGCCATCTCCCCCTCTTCCATCCGGTGAAAGTATTGGATATTTCTCGCTTGGATCCGGATGTCATCGTTTTGGATTACACCTCCTTGCGTGGTGTAGAGAACTCCATTTTTAAATTTGGGATTGCGCAGATCGACCTTCAGTTCTTCTGCGCACAGACATGAAAAAGCGATGAGGCAAAAGGAGAGCCATTTCATGCCCCAAAGTATACTACTCGGTTGCTTTCATAAGAAGGCCCATCAGGGCGTAGCGATTGTGCGGGTTGCCCGCTCGAATGGCTTCGAGGAGAAAGGCGATGCTCTTCTCATCGCGGCGACTGGCAATGGAGACAAATGCTTCGATCAATAGGCGCGATGTCTCCTCGGGAGTGAGGGTGTAGTCCGATTGCTCGAGGCGATATTTCCAAGGAAGGAGTTGCTTGAGCTGGATGAGCTGCGCCTCTTTTTGGTGCATCACCCAGTGATTGATATATTCCTCGTAGGGACCTTCTTGATTGAGGCGATAGAGCGCGAGGTGACAGTAGTCCCGAATGAGTGGAGAGGTGAGTTTTTCTGCCCCTTCTTTGAGGAGCGCGATTGCACCGTCTGTTTGGAGATTTTCCAGAAGGGCGATCAGAGTGGGGACCAGATCGTTTTGTCCCCGCTGTAGGATGCGGCGCGCCAGCCGGAGAAAGTCTGCCTCAGAAAGGTGAGCGGCCTCCCGAAGAAAGTGCTCGCGCAAAGCGGTCGAGTAGCTGAGATCGAGCGTCGGATCTTTGGAGCGGAGTTCTGCGGAGGGGACTGCTTTGATGGCGGAGAGCGTTTTGCCGACAGAGGCGATCGGATGGAACGCGAGGTTGCGCGCATCGTCGATCAGGATTTCAGCGAGCGCGGGAAGGCAGCGAGGATCGCGTCTTTGGAGCAAGGCGATCGCCGCATTTGTGCGCACCTGGAGGTCGTCGGAGCGGACGAGCGCAGCCAAAACCTCTTCGGTCTCGGAGACCGAGCCAAGAGCCGCGATGGCAAAGAGATTGGATTCTTTGGCGAGAGAGATGAGCGTGGGGATGAAGGAGCGGTCGCCCAGCTGCAAGAGAGCGATACTCGCCGCTAGGCGGATCGTATCGGTTGGCGATTGGGCGAGTTTTTTTAATTTAGGGAGCGAGTGGCTGTCTTTCAGGACTCCCATCGCAAAAACAGTGGCCTCTACCTCAGCGATGTGAGAATGGGTGAGTCGTTTGCGGAGCAACGGCAAGAAATCATCGCGCCCGAGGCGTGCGACATGGAGAATCGACTCCACGCGGGTCTGTGCGTCGGTATCTTCGATGAGGCGGCGCAGCGCCCTTGTCGCATCGCTCGTTCCGAACAGGGCAAAGAGCGCGGGGAAGTAGGCTTTGAAAGCGGGGGGCAGTCGATACATCAACCCCTCGATCTGTCCGATTGCATGAGGGTGTTTCCTCTGGGCCAAGTAGAAAGCGGCCTCCATCCGAATGGCCAGAAAGTCTGACGACATCGCGCGGGTTAAGATCTCGGTTGCCCGATCATCATCGAATTTGGCGATGAAGTGGAGCGCTAAAAGCTGCACTTGCGGATCGGTATGATCGATTCCCTTTTCGAGGATCTCGATCGCTTGCCCCGATCCCGAAAGACCGGCGCCAAACAAAGTCATCAAGACCGTTTGCGGATCCTCATTTACAATTCCTTTTTGCAAGAGGAGAAGGCCCATCTGCTGGAGCACCTCAAAATCGTGGCGGCCGGCGATTTCGGCATATTGCCGATATTTCTCGATCGACTCTTCGATCTGATTTTGCTGCATCAGGTAAAGGGAGTGGAGTTTGATCTCTTCCACTTCGGGAACGGCGCAGAGAGAGGCGGCTAGATAGAGTGTAAATAATCCCATAGATCGATCCCTGCTTTAAGCAGGAGCCGGCGCACCGTGTGGATGGGCAGCCCCATGATGTTGTAATAGCATCCTTCGATTCTTTTTACAACTAGGCTTCCCCCTTTTTGAATCGCATACCCTCCCGCTTTGTCCAGTGGAGAGAAGTGACGATGATAGCTACGAATCTGAGTATCAGTAAGTTCGCAAAAGAAAACGCGTGATTCTTCCGCCTCGACCCAGCAATGATCTTTCTTCGCCACGCAGACCCCCGTAAAGACCTGATGCTCCCGGCCGGCCAACTCGCGGAGCATACCAAAGGCCTCTTCCAAGTTTTCTGGCTTCAAATAGATCTTCGGTTTTCGATACACCACTGTGTCTGCTGTCAATATAACAGAATGGGGGAAGCGATCCACGAGCGACAGCGCCTTGCCACGGGCGATTTCGCAGGCATAGGCAACCGGATCTCCCTCAAAGGGCAGCGCCATTTCGTCGAAGTCGGGGCTCACCTGTTGAAAGGGGAGGGAAAAAAAGCTGAGGATCTCCTTTCTCCGTGGAGAAGTGGACCCGAGAATCAGTGTCATACAATACTAAAAATCAAAGACGGCAATTATAGACTCAGCTATAATATCAGACCAAAAGGTTTTTTATGGCCCATGTAGTTCAACCCAATCCCGCTGTTCAGGCTCAACCGGCCGCTCCGGTTCAGGAGAGAAGTTATATTAAAGATGCCATTGTTGCGATCTACGACTTTGTAGTCGGATTGTTTCGCAAAATCGCCTCCTGGTTTAGCAAAGAGGCGCCAGTCGATCCGCAGCAAGATCTGTACAATCGGGTGCAAACATATGGCGATCGGATTGAGGCGGATTTCAAGACACTCTATCCGGACCGGCATGAGAGAAACAACGTCTATTTTGCATTGGGAAGTCCGCCTCGCGAAGGGTGGCTCTCTCGCCCGCTTGAGGACGAAGAAATTCGCCGTAGCCGCATTGCCAATGGGCTAGGAATAGCGACAGAGCATCCCGAACTTCTTTTGCCCTATCTGCAACGGAAAATAGCCCCTCCTCGACCTCCTGTAGAATAGGAAATCTTTTCTTTTTCCTTTATCCTACTACCCCTACCACTTGCCATCTCTTATATTCTTTTAGTTACCTACTTTCTTTTTGTTTTTTTTGCCTGTAGCAACGGGCGCTGTGCGGGAGTTGAGATCGACCCAAATGGGAGAAGACCAAGCGACATGACCATCTTCCTGAACGACGCGGAAATAGTAATAGACGAAGGGAGAACGGTCCTCTTTCGCCTCTAGGACAATTTGATCGAGAAGATCGGTGTCGTCGATGGCGAATTCAGTCATCCCGTCTTTGATCTCGAGAGAGCGGAACTTTTTCCCATTGCGGATCAAGACAGCTTCTAAGAGAGGCGCCGTTCCAATGCAGTAGCCGGTGATGTGGCGGTTGAACTCGAGGCCGGGGCGGGCCTTCGTATCGAGCTCGGAGCCCATCCCTTGGCCAGCGATGTGAAGGCCGACGATGATCCGCTCGCCTGTAGTGGCGTAGCAGGAGCGCGCTTGGAGCGCTTCGAAGATCGAGGCGCGGCTATGCTCTTTGGAGAGGATCGCAGTCAAGCCGGGCGTGTATTGGGATTGGTCGGTGTCGAAGAGATCGCTGTAAGGACCCCGATCGTCGTGGCCGCCCGCGACAAAGCCAAAGCGGCAGCCATTGTTCAGCGCTTTTTGGATCGATCCTTCAGCTGCTTCTGTGATCCCATTCTTCCCGCCTTGGATGGGGCGGAGATTGCCCTCTTTCGCGGTGCATTCCGAGGAACCCCAGGAGTTGTAGATCTCAGCCACCCGCTCAAATTCGGGATTGAAGTCGGCAAAATCATAGCAAGTCGCCTTCCCCATTGTAAAAGAGGGCATTGCAAGAACCTCTTTCGGGTTGTTCGTCTTATAGATCTTTTTCAGGGAATTGTGCTTGGTGTCTTTGCGGCGCATGATCGGCTTGGCATCTTTCGCATAGAGAAATTGGCGCAACCCCTCTTCCTTCGTTTCTCCCAGCCATTGGAAGCCGAGCATTGCCACAAAGCGGTCATCTTCGTTGAATTCAGCTACCTGCTGCACGATCCCTTTCCACACATCATTCGATGTCTCCTCTTCGCTGTCGAAGCAGGAGCTGGCAAAGAATTGAAGCCCCTTGTCATCGCGCATGTGGCGCAAGAAGGACTCGATGTTTTCCGCCGAATCGATTCGCTCCGATTCTCCATGCAGAACGCCCCAATAAAGACTCAAGGCCCCTTCGGGCAGGCACTTAATGGGCGGGGAAAAGAATTGCTCTTTCGTCTTGAGATTGCGCAATTGGATTTTGTAGATGCCCGGCTCGTTGAAATAGAGATTGGGAAGCGCGATAAATCCCGTCTCTGGCACAAAGAGTTTCCAGCTGAGATTTTCTCTTAAGTGTTGATAGCTCAGATCGATCAATGTTCCTTCAGGAGCATGGCTTGTCAAATTGCCAAAAATATCCTCGAAGCGGACGATCACGTCGAATCGCTTATTGCGGCTCACCAATGAAGGAGCAATGATGCGCAGCGTTTTGAGTTGATTCCCCTTCACATCGAGGAAGAATGTCTCGCTCTCTTTATAATCCCCTTTGCCTTTGGGGTCGATGAAGAGGTGGAAGGGTCTTCGGCGCTGGATCCCTTTTTGGGCTCCATTTCCCTTCATCAAGATGGAGAATGTATCGCCCGGCTTTAGCTCGGTCGGCAGGGTGAATTCGAAAGCGGTCGTCAAGCTCTCGGGATGCTCTACTTGGGTCGCCGCTACCGCCTTCCCTCCGGCCAGCTCGGCCCAGATCACATTATTTTTTTCTTTGATATTGGCGCTCGGGACTTGCCAGTCGATGGGGCGCCCTTTGCTCTCCAGGTCGAAGCGGAGCTTGGCTCCCTTGGGCAGATGGCTGGCTGTTGTATAAACAAATTTCCAATTAGAAATATCCCCAGCCAAAGCGGCGTTGGGCTCCGAAAAGCAAATCGATCTGCGCATGGAACATCCTGGTTAAGAACTCCATTTTGCCAAAAATCAAAGAAATAGGGAAGAGGAGAAAACTACTCTCGAAAAAACATTTTGTTAAAATTGTGTAAAGTGTTATGGTAGGAGTTTTAAAACCCTGAAACCAAGAGGAAATTATGAAAAACTTCAAAATCACTCTAGTCGCACTTCTCGCTTTGTTCACTGTTGTGGGCCATGCGTCATCTTGGTCCCGCACCAATGAGGAAAAAGGGAAAGAAATTGGGAAAAAGGTCGATCAGGCTGAAGAGAAAGCCAAAGACCTAGCGAAAGACGCCAAAGAAAAGGCGAAAGACGCGAAGGACAGAGCCAAAGAAATCGCTAAGGAAGCCAACGAGAAAGCCAAAGAAGAGGCAAGACGCGCTGACGACAAAGCGAAAGAATTGGCCAAAGACGCGCAAGAGAAAGCGAAAAAAGCTCAAGAAGAAGCCAAAGAAATGGCTAAACATGCACAAGAAAAGGCAAAAGACGCCTTTAACTAACGAGGATCCATGGCAGCCCCACAATCTATTTCTTCTTCGCAAGGATATGTTTCCTATCTCGATAAGATAGATAATACATTGTGGGGCTACCCCTCTTCTTTCTATCAACGGATCTCCTCTCTTTTTAAACAGACAGCCCCATTGCATGGGGAATATGTGTTATTAACGAAGCAAGACATCGGCTCACTTCCTTCTCTATTAGAAGAAACAAGCCTTCCTTATAAAGCAGTAAGAGATGCCCCAGTCGACGAGATCAAAGGGGAAATTTGGACTGATTTTGGACGCATTGGTCAGCCGGACGAGTTCTGGCTCAATGGAAAAAAAATTGAAAGAATAAAAACAACAGACGACAAAGAGCGATTTTTAACTCTTTTAAAAGAGAGTGTTCATAATAGTGAAGAGGCACTCCAAAGACTCGTCCAAATATTTAACTTCCGCCCAAAAATATGGTTGGTCCACCGAATGGGAACTGCCTTTGCTGCGGAGAATAAAGAGATTCGTCCTATTATCGGTAGAAACGGGTATAAAATATCCCGAACTACTGTAGATTCAGAACGGATGGAACTCACCTGTGAAATCGAGGGAACGATCGAGCGTGGCCTAACCGGTGATCTTGAGGGTGTCTCCATTTCCAAATGCTTTAAAGCGAAAATGACCTATCATTCTCCCAGCACAGGCCCCGATCTTCTTGAGACTTCCTATAGTTTTTCTGAACCCCAATCTTGGATTAATTGGATTCTGTCCGCTGTGAAGAGGAATTCGACCGCGGGATCACCTTAATCTTTTTGATCGAACGGTCATTCGAACTCAGCACTTCCAAATCAAACTCATCATGCGACAGGCGCCATCCTTTTGAAGGGATCGTTCCGGCGCAGTGGAAGATATAACCACCGATCGTCTCATATTCGGGACTTTCAGGAATCCGAATCCCCAATTGATTCTCAATGTCGAGAAGAGTCATCTTCGCATCGACGACCCAGCCCCCTTCGGGCAATTCCCAAAATTCCTTCGCCTCATCGACTTCATACTCATCCTCGATTTCTCCGACGAGCTCCTCGAGAATGTCCTCAATCGTTACGATCCCCTCGGTACCCCCATATTCATCGACGATGATCGCCATGTGGATCTGCTTATTGCGGAACTCCTGCAAGAGTTGCGCAATCTTCTTATTTTCAGGGGCGTAGAGGACGGGTTTGGCGAGGGTTTCTAAAGAGGCGTCGAGATTTTGCTGGGGGTCTGCGTAGCGCTTGAGCAGGTCCTTGTACAAAACGACGCCGGCGATTTGATCGAGCGATTCGTGGTAAATGGGGATGCGGCTATATCCTTCGCTGGCAAAGAGTTGACCTGCTTCTCGAAGGGGGGTTTCGGCGGGAAGGCTGAAGACGTCGACGCGGGGCACCATGATCTCTTTGGCCACTCGCTCTTTGAAATTGACAAATGAGCTGATCAATTTTTGGTCGCTGGGGTCGAGGTGTTGCTGCAGTTCCGATTCGCGGATCATTTCGCGCAGCTTTGAGCGGTCTGTGACCACTTCGCCCGGTTCTTCTTCAAAGTGGAGGCGGCGGATGAGGGAGCGGGTGAGTTTGAGAAGAAGAGCGATGATCGGGAAAATTAGCAGTAGATAGACGCTGGCAAAGGGGGCCGTGAATTTGAGCAGGGGACGGCTCCAAAGGTTAGCGAGCAGCCGCATTCCGAAATCGAGCAACATCGCCGTGGCGATGATGGCGATGCCGGTGAGGATGAGGGGCGTCCACTCATGGGCTGTGGGGACGTCGACGAGAATCTGGTGCAGATTGGGCAAGATGAAGATCAAGTAGAAGAAGGCTGAAATCGCATAGGCCAACTCGTAGATATGCTTGGAGATCGAGAGGCAAAAGTAGATATTTTCCCACTCGTTGAGGCGGAAAAACTTTTTCAGTACCGGCCGGAAGAAGAAGAGGGGAATGGCCTGGGAGCGGAGCAGCTCTTTGGATTTAAACTTCCCCAGATGCAAAAGGGCGCTGGTGCAAGTGGTCAGGAACAGGGAGCCGAGGAGAAACAGAATGGGAAGAACGGGGTTTTCTATGAAAAGGGCAGTCATTGAGCTCTTAAAGCCATCTTACGTTGATCTAGATGACGGATACAACTTTTTTCTTTTTTCCGCATCGTCCTTCTTTGTGCTGGCTCGAGATCGTCGTAGCCCAGTAGATGAAGCAGACCGTGGATTACATAGAGGGCTACTTCTCGATGTGGATCGTCCTTGCGCCTCTTGGCATAGGCCAAAGCGACCGCCGGGCAGACGAAAATCTCGCCCAAATGGGCCTCATCGATGGGGAAAGAAATGCAATCGGTAGGAGTTGGGTCGTTGAAAAATTGCTGGTGGAGTTTGCAGATTTCTTTCTCTGCGACGAAATAAACGCCCACCTCTTTGCACTCTTTTTTCAAAAACGCGAGAGTTGCCTTGACAAGAGCTCTGACTGAGCTCTTGTCAATATCCAGATCTTTTTGGCGATTATAGACAGCGATTTTCAAGCGGAGGGAGTTTTGGGGAGTCCGGTCACGCGGGTATTTGTACCGTCGACCCATCTGCCCAATTTGCGGAGGACCTCGATCCGTTCGAACCGTTTGAGGACGTTCCGTTTTTTAGCGCTTTTGCTGCTTTTGCCGTAACTGCCGTGTCTTGTCATAATTTATCCAATTTTAGGGATGAAGCGGTTGAGGGATATATCGGTAGCATTCGCATGGGCTTTGAAGCCAAATTCCAGTCGATCTTTTTTAGGGCCGGTCTTTACCGCAGGCGCTTTCGGCCTTCTCGGGGACACATTTCTTCTCTCGCCCTGTTTACTCATCCTAGTCATATCTACTCCACATTAAGACGGCCCATTATAGAGAAAAGTAGAGAATGGGGCAAGAGGGGAGATTATTAAAATTTCTTAACGGGCTTCGATGAGGTGGGCGGCGGCTTTGTAGGCATCGAAACGGATGGATGAAAGATTTTTTTTGGCCGGGGCGGTCAGGTCCTCGAATTCATAGATGAGGCGGAAGGGGCCGGGGAGGAGGAAGGGAGTGGAACAGAGATTGAAGGCCACTTTGGCTTGGTTTAGATTTTTTTTGACTTTGGTGATAACGAGGTAGTCGGAGCTGGGTTCGTCGGTGGCAAGGTGGGGCAGAAAGGAGGTGGGGGGATGCTTCCAAAGGAGCTCGTCGACGAATTGCTGAGACTGGAGGTCTTCGGTGAGGATGAGGAGGGGCTCCTTGCGCTCAAAGTGAAAATGGGCGGTCTCGAGGATCTTGCTGATCTTCGTGGTATTGTCGCGAACTTGGAAAAAGACGACACGGGTGGGGGGATTAGAAGGGAGAGTCATCGTCGGGATCTTTGGGTTCAGATTCAGGAACAATCATGCCGCAAGAGACGAGAAATTTAACGACCTCTTCATTGGACATTTCAACTTCATGGATGTCTTTGTTGGGAACGAGGAAGAGAAAGCCGGAAATGGGGTGGGGAGCGGTAGGGGCAAAGACAGAGGTGAGGGGCGTGGAGACTTTGCGCTGGATCTCGTCGGCGACTTCGCCGGCAGCAAAGCCGAGGCAAAAGTTGGGCTGGCTGGGGAATGGGATCATAACGGGGCGCTTAAAGGCCTTTTTCCCTTCGGTGGAAAAGAGGGCGGTGAAGACATCGCGGCTGACTTTATAGACGGTGCGGATGAAGGGGATGCGAAACATAACGCGGTCGGCCCATTGGATGAGGGTTTTGACGAGGAAAAGGCGCGTCACAAGTCCGAGTAGAAAGATAAAAATACAGAGGAAAATGAGGGAGAGATGGC